>NZ_JBSFMS010000008.1:0-101570 GCF_053599675.1 Streptomyces sp. NPDC000880
CCGCCGAGCTGAGCCGCACCGCCGAGCAGCGGATCCAGGAGGCCGAGGAGAAGCTGCGCGAGGCCCGCGAGGGCGCGCTCGCCCCTGCAGCCCACCATGTCTGACGGCCCCGCGCCACCCGCATGGACCGCCGCCCGCGCGCCACACGCCCCCGCGGCGCACCATGGCGGCATGCCGACCTCTTCCGCGGCCATGCGCACCACTGCCCTCCGCGCCGCCGCACTCGCCACCTCCGCCGCCGTGCTGCTGACGGCCGCCGGCTGTTCCGACAGCGGCGGCGAGGGCGAGGACACGGGCGAGGGGCGGGCGAAGGATCTCGCCTCGCAGACGCTGGAATGGCAGAAGTGCCCGCCGCCCTCGGAGGCGGAGGGCGGCGGGACCGCGCCCTCGCCGCTGCCCGGCGGCATCGCCTGGGAGTGCGCCTTCATGGACGCCCCGCTCGACTACGCCAAGCCGGACGGCGACACCATCGAACTGGCCCTCATCCGGGCGAGGGCCCGCGACGCGGGCAACCGGATCGGCTCCCTGATCTTCAACTTCGGCGGCCCCGGCGGCTCCGGGGTCGCCACCCTGCCCGCCGCCGCCGCGGACTACGCCACCCTGCACACCCGCTACGACCTGGTCAGCTTCGACCCGCGCGGGGTCGGCCGCAGTGCGGCGGTGGAGTGCGAGGACGACAAGCAGCTCGACTCGTACTTCGCCCAGGACTGGACACCCGACGACGCCGCCGAGGAGCAGACGTACACGGACGGTCTGGAGAACTTCGCCGAGACCTGCGAGAAGAACTCCGGCAAGTATCTGCCGTACGTCGGCACAGCCAACGCCGCCCGCGACATGGACCTGATGCGCCAGGTACTCGGCGACGACAAGCTCTACTACTTCGGCATCTCGTACGGCACCGAACTGGGCGGCGTCTATGCCCACCTGTTCCCGACGAAGGTCGGCCGGGCAGTCTTCGACGCCGTCGTCGACCCGACCAAGAACGCCGAACAGAGCTCGCTCGGCCAGGCGAAGGGCTTCCAGCTGGCCCTCACCAACTTCGCCCAGGACTGCGTGGACCGCGGCGATCAGTGCCGGCTGCCCGGCTCCACTGCGCAGGAGATCCAGGACTGGATCATCGCGCTGCTCACGGAGCTCGACAAGAAGCCGATCGCCGGTATCGGCGACCGGAAGCTGACCCAGAGCCAGGCCACCAACGGAATCGCGCAGGCCCTGTACTCCAAGGAGTACTGGGAGTTTCTGGAACAAGGTCTCGACGAGGCCGACGGCGGCAACGGCGCACTGCTGCTCGCGCTCTCCGACTCGATGAACGGGCGCAGCCAGGACGGCAGCTACAGCAACCTCGCGGCGGCCAACGCGGCCATCAACTGCGTCGACTCCAAGGACCGCTGGTCCCTGGCGCAGACGAAGGCGAAGCTGCCGGAGTTCCGCAAAACGTCGCGCGTCTTCGGCGACTACCTCGGCTGGGGCCTGATGGGCTGCACCGAGTGGCCGGTGCCCGGCGTCTGGAACACTCCAAACGTCTCCGCGCCCGGCGCGCCTCCCATCGTCGTCATCGGCACCACCGGCGACCCGGCGACCCCGTACGAAGGCGCGAGGGCGATGGTCAACGCCCTCGGCAAGGGCGTCGGTGTGGAGCTCACGTACCGGGGCGAGGGCCATGGCGCGTACAACGGCGGCAACAGGTGCGTGCAGCAGGCCGTGGACACCTACCTCCTCCAGGGCAAGGCGCCTGCCGCCGGGACGGTGTGTCAGTAGGCCCGCATAGGATGCCGAAAGGATCTTCGAAGCCTCGGGGGGCACGGGATGACCATGCGGGTACGGGCGGGGACCCTGGCCGCCGCCGCGCTGCTGCTGCTGGCCACAGCGGCCGTCGGCTGTGACAGCCGTACGGACAAGGCGGATGCCGACGGCAAGAACACCGCCAAGCCCTCGGCGTCCAAGGCAGCCGCCGGCAACGCCGCGCCGAGCAAGCTGGGCGAGCCGGCTCTGCCGGCCGCGCTCACCGGCCAGCAGCTGGACTGGAAGCCCTGCAAGGCCCCCGTGAAGGCCCGGGGCAGCTACGCACAGACGCCGGGCAAGGAATGGCAGTGCGCCCTGCTCAAGGCCCCGCTCGACTACCTGAAGCCGACGGGCGAGACGATCGGGATCGCCCTGATCCGGGCCAAGGCACTCGACGCGGACAAGCGGATCGGCTCACTGCTCTTCAACTTCGGTGGCCCCGGCGGGTCGGGGGTGGCCGGACTGCCCGGCTCGGCAGACGGCTTCAAGACGCTGCACAGCCGCTATGACCTGGTCAGCTTCGACCCGCGGGGGGTCGCGGAGAGCGCCGCTGTGGTCTGCCGTGACAGCAAGCAGTCGGCGGCCTCCTTCCGGCTGGACTTCACCCCGGACACACCCGCGGAAGAGCAGGCGTACCTCGCAGACTCCACCGCATTCGGCGCGGGCTGCGCCGAGAAGTCGGGCAAGGTGCTGCCGCACGTCGGCACCGAGAACGCCGCCCGCGACATGGACCTGATACGCCAGGTCCTCGGCGACGACAAGCTGCACTACCTGGGCTTCTCGTACGGCACCGAGCTCGGCGGCGTCTACGCCCACTTGTTCCCGGCGAAGGTCGGACGCCTCGTCCTGGACGCCGTGGTCGACCCCTCCGCCGACTACCCGGGGCACTCGCGCAACCAGGCCCTCGGCTTCCAGCGCGCCCTGGAGAACTACTTCAAGAGCCGCGGCATCGGCGCGAAGGACGGCACCGCGCGCGTGGTGAAGCTGCTCGACAGACTCGACCGCGAGCCGCTGCCCACCACGCAGGGCCGCACTCTCACCCAGAGCCTCGCCCTCACCGGCATCATCACGCCGCTGTACTCCGAGGACGAGTGGCAGTACCTGACCAAGGCCCTGGACGAGGCCGGCAACGGCGACGGCAGTCGGCTGCTGATGATGGCCCAGTCGTACAACGGCCGTGACGAGGACGGCAGTTACGGCACGCAGGACCACTCGCAGCGCGCCATATCGTGCGCGGACACCACGGGACGGGTGACGGCCGCCGAGGTCAAGTCCCGTTATCTGGCCGAGTTCACGAAGGTGTCGCCGGTCTTCGGCCCGTATCTGGCCTGGGACCTGGCGGGCTGGTGCGCGAACTGGCCGGTGCTCGGCCAGTGGGAGACTCCCGAGGTCGCCGCAGAGGGCGCGGCCCCGATCCTGGTCGTCGGCACCACGGGCGACCCGGCGACCCCGTACGAGGGCGCGAAGAAGATGGCGGACGAGCTCGGCGCGGGCGTCGGCGTGCTGCTCACCAACAAGGGCGAGGGCCACGGCGCGTACGGAAAGGGAGCGTGCGTGACCGGGACGGTGGACGCGTATCTCCTGGACGGCAAGGTCCCGGCGAACGGCAAGACCTGCGGATAGCTGTCCATGACAACGCGAAGGGCCTGGACCGGGACAACGCGAAGGCCCTGGACCGGCGGCGCTCCGGTCCAGGGCCCAGCACACTCGCGTCAGTAGATCGGCTTGTCCGGCTCGATCTGGTTGACCCAGCCGATCACGCCGCCGCCGACGTGCACCGCGTCCGCGAAGCCCGCGGACTTCAGCACCGCGAGGACTTCCGCACTGCGGACACCCGTCTTGCAATGCAGGACGATCTTCTTGTCCTGCGGCAGCGCCTCCAGGGCGGTGCCCATCAGGAACTCGCCCTTCGGGATCAGCTTGGCGCCGGGGATCGAGACGATCTCGTACTCGTTGATCTCACGAACATCGATGATCTCGATGTTCTCGCCGTCGTCGATCCACTCCTTGAGCTGCTTGGGAGTGATCGTCGAACCGGCCGCCGCCTCCTGGGCCTCCTCGGACACGATGCCGCAGAAGGCCTCGTAGTCGATGAGCTCGGTGACGGTGGGGTTCTCGCCACAGACCGCGCAGTTCGGGTCCTTGCGGACCTTGACCTGGCGGTACTGCATCTCCAGGGCGTCGTAGATCATCAGTCGGCCGACCAGCGGCTCACCGATGCCCGCGAGGAGCTTGATGGCCTCGTTGACCTGGATGGAGCCGATGGACGCGCAAAGCACGCCGAGCACGCCGCCCTCGGCGCAGCTCGGGACCATGCCGGGCGGCGGGGGCTCGGGGTAGAGGCAGCGGTAGCAGGGACCGTGCTCCGACCAGAACACGCTCGCCTGGCCGTCGAAGCGGTAGATGGAGCCCCAGATGTACGGCTTGTTCAGCAGCACGCATGCGTCATTGACCAGGTAGCGGGTCGCGAAGTTGTCCGTGCCGTCGACGATCAGGTCGTACTGGCTGAAGATGTCCATCACGTTCTCGGCCTCGAGCCGCTCTTCGTGCAGGACGACGTTCACGTACGGGTTGATGCCGAGCACCGAGTCCTTCGCGGACTGGGCCTTGGGGCGGCCGATGTCGGCCTGGCTGTGGATGATCTGGCGCTGCAGGTTCGACTCGTCGACCTCGTCGAACTCCACGATGCCGAGCGTGCCGACACCGGCCGCGGCGAGGTACATCAGGGCCGGCGAACCCAGGCCGCCGGCGCCCACACACAGCACACGGGCGTTCTTCAGGCGCTTCTGCCCGTCCATCCCCACATCCGGGATGATCAGGTGGCGGGAGTACCTGCGGACCTCGTCGACGGTGAGCTCAGCAGCTGGCTCGACCAGGGGTGGCAGCGACACGGGGGCTCCGTTGGTCGGTATGTCAGTACGGTTGTTCTCTCCGTAACACTGCCACGGCCCTCCTCATTCCGAGACACTCGGTCCGATCTGCGAGACGATTTCGTCCCAGTAGCCGGGCAGTGCCTCAAATGCGGTGCTATGTCCCCTATGGTCGGAGCGCGCGGTCCGGTCGGTGAAGAAGATCGTCCCCGCGCCCTGCCAGCGCGCGACGCGAGTGGCCTCCTCCAGATGCGTGCGCGGCACCCCGTGGACGAAGTGCGCGAACCGCTCCGGCGGATAGTCCGCCGTCCACTCCGCCACCTGCGACCAGCGGTAATCGGTCCACGGCCCGGAGAAGGTGACCAGCTGGTCGGCGGCCTCCGCATATCCGGGGTACGGGTGCGACCCATGGCCGAGGACAAGATGCCCGCCGTCCAGGACTGCCTCCAGCGTCGCCGTCACACGCCGCACCCCGCGCAGATCAGTCCGGTCCGTAGGACAGCGGTCCAGCAGGAAGCCGTCCACGCGGTACCACTCGAGGTAGTGGTGCGCGTCGGCGACGACATCGCTGAAGGAGCGCGAGCCGTGCGCCATGTCGATGTGCCCGAGGACCTGTACGCCCGCGTTGCGCACCTTGCCCGTGGCTTCCAGGCAGTGCGGGTCGGGGCGGTCGCCGGGGCCGTCGTCGACATTGAGGACGACCCAGTGCAAGGGCGTGCCGGGACGGGTCAGTTCGGCCCATTCGACAGGTGCGAGCAGCGGGTGGGCGTAGCCGGGGATGCCGAAGCCGAGCTCCTCCGCTCCGGTCGCGGAGAGCTGGGTGCCGGTCGTGGTCAGATGCGGCATGCTGCCTCCATCCAGATGTCGGCAAGGGATTCTTCGAGGTTGATACGGGGACGCCAGCCGAGCCGGTCGCGGGCCGTGCGGACATCCGCCTGCTGCCAGCTGCCGCAGCCGTCGGGATATGGCGTAGGGGTCGCGGACAGCTGCTCCAGTACGGATTCGGAGCGGGGGGCTCCGATGGACGGGCGGCCGGAGGGCGCGTCGAGCTCGTGCAACGCGCCCGCATAGCCCGCGACCCGGGCCAGCACGGCGGACGCGTCCCGCAGCCGGACGGCACGCCCCGTGCCGATGTTGACGACGCCCTGCGCGGCGGACAGGGAGGCGGCGTGCACGGCGCGCGCCACGTCCCGTACGTCGACGAAGTCGCGCTGCACCCCGAGGCCGCTGAGCTTCAGATCGCCGTCGCCGGACTGCATGGCGCGGCGCATCGCCTCGGCGATGCGGCCGAGCGGGGAGCCGGCCGGGGTGCCGGGGCCGACGGGTGAGAAGACCCGCAGTACGACGGCGTCCAGGCCGGAGCCGAGCACCAGCTCGGTGGCGGCGAGCTTGCTGACGCCATACGGCCCGCCCGGGCGCGGAATCGCGTCCTCCGCGGTCGACGACCCCTGCTGGGACGGGCCGTACTCGGAGGCGCAGCCGAGTTGGACCAGCCGGGCGCCGCAGCCGCTGCGGCGCAGGGCCTCGCAGACGGTGGCGACGGCGACGGTGTTGTGCCGGGTCAGATCGCGGGCGCCGCCGCGGGTGGCGCCGGCGCAGTTGATGACGACGCCGGGGTGGACGGCGCCCAGAAAGCGGGTGAGCGCGCCCGGGCTGCCACCGGCGAGGTCGAAGCGCACGTCGGCGTCGTCGCCACGACCGAGGGCGGTGAGGTGCACGGCCGGGTCGGCGAGCAGCCGGTCGGCGACAAAGCGGCCGAGGAATCCATTGGCACCGAGCAGCAGCACCCTCATCGCGCCTCCCCTCTGTGCCGACGGGCCGGAGCTGGGGGTTCGGGGGTCATGTCGCTTTCTCCTTAAGGGTGTTGCTGTCGATGCGGTTGCTGGTGCTGCCGGGGCACGCCCGAGGTGTCGGCTCCGTGGGCGGTCCGGGCGGTGTGCGCCGAGGCCCGGGACAGGGCCGCGGTGGCGTGAGCCAGCAGGCCGAGGGCGGCAGCCCCGCAGGCGATTGCCGCCAGGGATCCGGCGCCCCAGGCGCCGACGGCCGCCTCGACGGGGCTCGCCAGGAAGCCACAGCCGGGCAGGCGGCCGGCCAGCAGCAGGACGGGGGCCGCGGCTTCGGCGGCGCAGGCGGCGGCGAGCCCGGCGGCCGCGGATTCGGGGAAGCCGTGGACGATGAGCAGCCGGGCCAGGAGGAGCAGGGTTCCGAGGGGGACGGCAGGGGCGAAGGCCTCGTGCGGGACGACGAGCCCGCCCAGCGCGAGCAGCGCGGTGAGGACGCAGACATAGAACGCGACGACTGAGAGCAGCAGGGGGCGCGCGCCGGATGCGAACTCTTCCAGGCCGCGGCTGCCGTCCAGCTTGCGCCGGGCCTGTACGGAGAAGAGGCGGGCGCACCAGGCCGCGGGGGCGACGGCGAGGGCGAGGACTGCGAGCGGGGCGGCGGTCAGGGGCGGAGGTCCTTCGGGTCCGCCGCGGGCGATCTGCTCCAGCAGGCCTTCGCCGTACGCCGCGTACGCCAGCAGCCAGAGCGTCCACAGGCGCACGGTGGGGACGGTGCGCCCCGCCGCGCGCAGCGACCCGTGCCGCAGGCAGAGAGCGAGCGCGACGGCGGCCCCGACCGCGCCCGCCACCCCGGCCGCCAGCCGGGCCGCACCCTCGGTCTCCTGCAGGGCGACGACGGCGAGGGCGCAGACGGCGCCCGGCAACAGCACGAGGAGTGCGTACCCGGCGCGCCCGCCGTGTCCGGCGCGCGATTCGGCGACGTGCGCGCCCCCACGTGCGGGGCCGGGACCCGACTCCTCCCCGCGCGGCACGCGCGCGTACAGCTCCTCGGCGAGCGAGAAGACGTCCCGGTGACGGAAGCGCGAGGCGGTCCGGTCGGTGACGCCATGGGCTTCGAGGCCCGCGGCGATCTCCAGGGGGTCGACGGCCCGCTCGCAGAGTTCCCGGTGGCGGTGCATGAGCGCCTTGACGGGGTCGGCGGGGCCACGGCGCGGGGCGGGGGGCTTGCCCGGCTTTGCGGGCGCATCCTCCCCGGCCACGGTGATACGGGACGTACTCATGCGCGTGCCTCCTGTGCGGTGACGACCGCGGCACCGACGAGCCCCCGCCCGTCCGCCCAGCGCGGTGTGCGGCCCTTCGACGGGGAGCCGCCGCCCGTCCAGTGGCCCGGTACATACGCCTCGGCGGGATGGGCGAAGGGCAACGGATCACCGTCCTCGTTCACGGCTTCGCGCTGCACCGGGGAGTGCGAGATCAGCTCCAGGTAAATGCCGCGAAATGCCGTCAGGTTCTGTTCGATCGTGAAGAGTTCGAGCGCCCGGGCGCGCGCCGCGGCGCCCAGCCGTTCGCGGCGCTCCGGGTCGCGCAGCAGCGCGAGGCAGGCGTCCGCGAGCGCCCGCGGATTGCGTGGGGGCACGACGAGGCCCGTACCACCGATGACTTCGACGACCGCGCCGACATCCGTCGAAACCGTCGCGCGGCCGCAGAACATCGCCTCGACCAGGCTGATCGGGAAGCCCTCGACGACGCTGGACAGGACGACCACGCCCCCGGAGGCGTACGCGTCGGCGAGCTCGGGGGCCTCGGGTCCGCCGATCTCCTCGAAGGAGACAGGGTTGGTGCCGACCGCGTGCGCGTCGGCCGCCTCGTCCGGGAAGAGCTGGGCGGCCAGCGCCTTGCAGTGGGCCAGATACGTCGCCGCCTGAGGCCCCTGCACCGGCGCGCCGAACAGCCGCAGCCGCGCCCGCGGCTCCTTCTTGCGCACCTCGGCGAAGGCATGGAGGAGCGCGATGAGGTCCTTGGCCGGCTCGATCCTGCCGACCCAGACGAGGGTGTGCGGGTCGCCGCTTTCCGCGCCCTCCCCCACCGGCTCCCCCACCGCCGCGAAACGGTCCGCCTCCATGCCGGGGTAGACGGTCCGCAGCTTGGCGCGATCGGCACCGCATTTCTCCTGCCAGCGCCGGGCATGCGTGTTGCCGGGCGTGATGACGGAGGCCTGCGCGTACACCTCGGCGGCGAGCCGTCCCTGGAAGGCGGCGAGCAGGGCTCGTACAGGCGCGGTCAGCTCGCCGTCGCTCGCGGCCAGATAGTGCGCGCGCAGCTGTACGCCGTACTCCGTGACCAGCAGCGGGACCCCGAAGAAGCGTTTGGCCACCAGGCCGGACAGGGCGGCGGATCCGCCGGAAGCGGCGTGGCAGAGGTCGACCGCGCCGAGGCCGTCCTCGCCGTACCAGTCGAGGGAGAGCGGGCGCAGCGCACGCTCCAGCTGGTCGGCAAAGGCGAGGTAGTCGGGGACGGTGGCGGCCTCCACGGTGCGGCGCGCGCCGTGGGCGCGGCAGGCGCATTCGAGGACGCGTACGGCGAGTTCGGAGCGAAGGGCCGCGTAGAGGCCGCCTCGGTCGCGGGCGAGTTCGGCGAGCCCGTACAGCCCGTCGGCGAAGCCATCGCCCTCGCCGCACACGGCGGTGGCAAGCTCCTTGAAGTGGCCGACGAAGCGCCGTCGTTCACGGCGCCCGTACATGCGCCCGTCGTCCTCGGGCGCCCACAGCGGGGCGGTGCGCACGCGCTGCACCTGCGGCGGGAGCTGGAGCCAGCCGTGGTCCTCCTGCCGCGCGCTGCGGCTCAGCGCGTAGATGTCGAACTCGTGCTGCGCGAGCCCGTGCACAAGCCGGTCGCACCACAGCCTCTGCTCACCCGTCGCATACGGATATCCACCTTCCGTAAGCAGTCCGATCCGCACCAGTGCACCCCCGATCTCCCTTGTGGGCGGCCACCGTTGGTCCGGCGACTCGCAGCGGGAAGAAGGTAAGCCGGTACGCCGGTGGCGCGACGGACGGTTGTCCATCACGCCACCAGAAGGGGTGAATGCACGTAACTTTCCCACCCAGGTAGCGTTTCGTCGCGCTACGCGGGTATCTCGTTACGGAGCGTCAGGCTGCGGCCAGTTCCTTGCGGGCGGAGCGGCGAGCCACGGCGAGCACCGGATCCAGCGCCGGCGCCGAGAGTCTCCCCGGTGCGCACGGAGAAGGAGACGCCGTCGACAGCGGTGACGGCACGCTTGCCGCGCCCGAACTCCCGTCGCAGGCCGGTTACTTCGAGCAGCGCCTCGCCCATGCCCGCAGGGGCGGCCTGCTTCGGCGCGTCCAGCCTCGGCACCGCCGCCAGCAGCGCCCTGGTGTACGGCTGAGTGGGAGCGCCCAGGACGTCCTGCACCGGGCCCCGTTCGATCCGGCGCCCGTCGCGCATCACCAGGATCTCGTCGACGCTCTCCGCCGCGACGCCCACATCGTGGGTGACCAGCAGCAGGCTCATGCCCGTCTCCACCCGCAGCCCGTGCAGCAGATCGAGGATCTGGGCCTGGAAGGTGACATCCAGCGCGGTCGTCGGTTCGTCGGCGATCAGCAGCCTCGGCTCGCAGGCGAGCGCCATCGCGATGAGCGCACGCTGCCGCATACCTCCGCTGAATTCGTGGGGTCGGGCACGGGAGCGCCGGGCCGCGTCCGGGATGCCCACCCAATCCAGCACCTCGACCGCCCGCGCGCGGGCGGCCTTGCGCGAGACGTCCGCGTGGACCCGGTACACCTCGGCGAGCTGGTCGCCGATCGCGTAGTACGGGTCGAGGGATGACAGCGGGTCCTGGAAGACCATCGCGGCGACCCCGCCGCGCAGCGCCCGCAGCTCGCGATCGGACGCGGCGACCACACCCGTATCGCCGACCCGTACGCTGCCCGAGATCCGCGCGCCGGTCCCCCGGTGCAGCCCGAGCAGCGCACCCGCGACGGTGCTCTTCCCGCTCCCCGACTCGCCGACCAGGCCGAGCGCCTGGCCGGCGTCCAGCTCGAAGGAGAGGCTGTCGACGGCGCGCAACCCGCCCTCCCTCACCGGGAATTCAACGGTGAGGTCGCTGACCTCCACCAAGGCCGTCATGCCAGGACCACCCTTCGGTCGGCGACCGCGTACAGCAGATCGGCGACGACATTCGCGAGCACCACCGCGGCGCCGATCACCAGCACCACCCCCACCACCACCGGCAGGTCGATCACCCGGACCCCGTCGATGAGGGTCTTGCCGAGGCCGGGGATCCCGAACAGCGACTCGGTGAGCACCGCGCCGCCCATCATCGTGCCGAGGTCGAGCGCGCTGAGCGAGATGACCGGCGGCACCGCGCCGCGCAGCGCGTGCCGCCCGACGACCGCCCGCTCGGCGACGCCGTACGCACGGAAGGTGCGGATGTGGTCCTCGGCCAGCGTCTCCAGCGTCGAACTCCGCGTCAGACGCGCGTACTTCGCGCTCTCGAAGAGTCCGAGGGTGATCCACGGCAGCAGCATGCTCCACGCCCACTGCTCGGGGTCGAAGTCGGTCTGCGCCTCGGAGTTCAGCACGGTGAGCGTGCCGCCCTTCTGGAGCTTGCCGTTGCCCGCGGCGCCGCCCATGGCGTCGCTGTCCCGGGGCCCGCGCAGGCGGCGGCGCCCGAGGCCACGACAAGGCTGACGGCGGCCGCTGCCACGCGGCGTGATGTGAGGGACAGTTGACGCATCGGAAGTAGACCTCTCGGTGGGCATGCGGCGGGGAAAGGGAAATGCGCGCAGGCAGCGGCGAGAGAGCGTGCGTAAGGGCACTGAAACGCACATTGCCGAGCCTGCGGACGTAATACGCCCGGGCGCGGCAGAAATCGGCTGAAATCGCTCGAAGAGAATGGCCGACGCGCGCTCGGGCAGGCCTCAGTGACAGTGAATGTCGGCCACGCTGAGCCCGGTCACGCCGATGAGCGCCAGCTCAATGGCGGCGCGTTCGGAGGCGGCGTGGCGGTGCGACATGCCGAAAAATATGTACGACCCCGCTGCCGGTGTCAACGCGCGAGGGTCCGTGCGCGAGACATCTGTCCCGCATGCTGGACTCAACTGCCCGGGTGCACCCAGGGGTTGGGCTTGCACTCGATCCCGTCGACGTCCAGGGACTTGGTCTGCTGCTGCATCACCGGCGCGAGCGCTCCCGGCGTGCGGCAGGTCACATGCCCGTACCCGAGCCGGTGTCCGACCTCGTGATTGATGAGCATCTGGCGGTAGGGGAACATCGCCTTGTCGCCGAACGTCTCCGAGCCCTGCGCCCAGCGGTACGCATTGATCATCACGCGGTCGGTCGACGCGGAGTCGCAGCTGACATTGTCGACGGTCGTATCCAGACCGGATTTGGCACACCAGTCCGCCGTGGTCCCCGGACTCGCCAGCGTAATGACGAACTCCGGCTCGCCGGACGAGACCCGCTCGAAGGTCATTGCCCCGCCGTGCGCCCAGCTCCGCTCGTCGTTCAAAGTCTCCTGGACCGCTTTTGCGAAGAGCGCGCCGTCCAGCCCGAGGCCCTTCTCGACATCCACCCGGTAGCGGATCTTGCGGCCCTTGCCCGGCGCCTTCACGAAACCGGACACCGCCTCGAATTCTCCACCCGCCGTCAGCTTCGGATCCATCGAGAACTGAGTGGCCATCAGCTTTGCGTACACGACCGGGGCAGCCGGAGCGGCGGGCGGCGCACCCTTCGGCGGCGCCTGCCGGCCGGAGCGGGACGCCGGGCTCTCCGCGGCCCCCCGGTCCTCGCCCGCGGACTGCGCGCTCGATGCGCCGGGGCCGTCGCCGGCGACCTGGCCGGCCACGACGACCACGAGAACGGTGGTCGCCGCGGCGGCGGCGATCCCGGTGAAGGTGCGCCCTTTGCCTGCCTTGGCGGGCGGCTCCTCGGGTGCTTCCTCGTCGACATCGGGGACATCGAGCTCGGAGGCGAGGTCGGGGACGTCGTCCCAGGAGGTGTCGGAGGCGTACGGATCGGCCCTCCGCGGACCCGGCACCCTGCCCTGCTGCGACTGCGACTGTGGCTGGTCGAAGGCCTCGACGAACTCCCGTCGCGGCCCCGGTATTCGCGCCCCCGTGGCGATCGTCCGCGGCGGCGCGACGGGTGTCTGCACCCGCTGCGCGCCCTGGCCGCCCCCTCTGCCCTGTCCGCCCTGCCTGTTGTCGTACCGCTGGGGGACGCCCCAGCCGCCGCCCGCCTCGTGCTGCTCGGGGTGCCCGCCCCTGGCCTGCGGCGTGCCGTACTCGGAGGGGTCATATCCGGAATGTCCGTACCCGGAGGGGGTGTGCTGCTCGGAACCGGGCGCGGCACGCCTCCTGCGCCGCCCGCTGCCGGGGTCCGGAACCACGTCCTGTGGCCCACCGGCGGTCGATATGCCGGACTTGTCGTCCGATTCGGAGCCCCTGGGGGCGGGGCCTTTGCGGCTGTGTCGTCCCACGCCCCGATTCAGCTCCTGTCGCAGTCGTTCAGCAGTTCCCGGAAGGCCAGGGCGACCGTTTCCGGGTACTCCATCATGGCAACGTGCCCCGCGTCCGGGAGAGACAGCAGCCGGGAGTCCCGGAAGGCCGCCGCCGCTCTGCGCGCCATACGGTAGGCGACCAGCTGGTCTCGCCCCCCGTACACCAGGAGCGTCGGCGCGAGCACCCGCTCGGCCTGCCGCCACAGTCCGTGCTGGCCGCCGAGTGTGTACGCATCGACAATGCCACGCGCCGACCGGGCCATCACGTCCCAGAAGTAAGGGAGCTGCATACGCCGCTCCATCTCCTCCACAGCATTGCGCAACGCTTCGTCGTCGACCCGACTGGGGTCTCCGTAACAGAGCGCCATCACGCCTCTGGTGCGCTGCTCGGCCGTCCAGTCCTTGGTGAGTCTGCCGAACAGCGAGGCGACCCCGGGCAACGCGAGCAGCGCGGTGGGCACGGCGGAGCGCTGGACACGCAGCTCGGGCAGAGCGGGCGAGACGAGGGTGAGACTGCGCACCAGATCGGGCCTGACGGCCGCGACCCGGGTGGAGATCGCACCGCCAAGGGAGTTCCCGAGCAGATGTACGGGCCCGCGCCCGGCCGCGTCCAGATGCCGAATCACCGCCCGGGCATGCCCCGCGACCGAGTAATTGCCGTCGTCCGGCGGCGGCGAGTCCCCGAAGCCGGGCAGGTCGAGCGCCTCGCCGTCCACGACGTCATCGAGCACCTGCATCAGCGCCGACCAGTTCTGCGAGGAACCGCCGAGCCCGTGCACGTACAGAGCGGGCGGCAATCCGGTGCGCGCCGGGGGCCGGGATCTGACGGTGAGGGACAGCCCGGGCAGCGCCACGGAGCGCAGCTCCTCCCCCTCCGCGACCCGCACGGCCGCAACCTTGGGGGCCGCCGCGGCGGTTATGGCGCGGACTCCCGGCAGCTCGGTCGAAGACATGCGGCAATGTTACGAGATGATCACACCCTGGTTCGTGTGTTCGGCATCACACATCGCGTAGCGCCATGAATCAGGACCTCCTAGGCTCGTAGGAAAGGCGCTCTCCATGGAAAGCGGTGCAGCATGCCTGTCGATCCCACCGAGCCGGAGACCTTCGAAGATGACGAGGACCCGGGTGACGCCGCACTCGACGAAGAGGTGCCCGAGGCCGACGCCGCCGAGCAGCACACCGAAATACAACCGGCGCACGACGATCCCCTGACCGACATCGACCCGGCCACCGCGAACGAGGCCGATGCCGCTGAACAGGCCCGCGTCGTCTCTCTCGACGAGGACGACTACCGGTGACCTGCCCCTCTTTGCCCCCGAATCGGGAGCTACCGAGACCGCCCGGTCCGTGAAATTCTGCGCCCGCAGCACGCACAGCCGGGTTACCCAAAAGTACGATGGCGGCGCGGCGCACAGCGCGCACGGAACGAATTTTGGGAGGCGGCGTGACAGCCATCGAGCAGACAGAGGCGGCGCGCCCGCGGGGCACACGCCTGCCACGCCGAGCCCGCAGGAACCAGCTTCTGGGCGCTGCCCAGGAAGTTTTCGTGGCCCAGGGCTACCACTCGGCCGCGATGGACGACATCGCCGAGCGGGCCGGCGTCAGCAAGCCCGTGCTCTACCAGCACTTCCCGGGCAAGCTCGAGCTCTATCTGGCCCTGCTTGACCAGCACTGCGAGTCCCTCCTGCACGCGGTCCGTACGGCGCTGGCGTCGACGACCGACAACAAGCTGCGCGTCGAGGCCACGATGGACGCCTACTTCGCGTACGTCGAGGACGAGGGCGGGGCCTTCCGGCTGGTCTTCGAGTCCGACCTGACGAACGAGCCCGCGGTGCGCGAGCGCGTGGACCGGGTCTCGCTCCAGTGCGCCGAGGCGATCTCGGACGTGATCGCCGAGGACACGGGCCTGTCCAAGGAGGAGTCCATGCTGCTGGCAGTAGGGCTTGGCGGGGTCTCCCAGGTGGTGGCCAGGTACTGGCTCTCCAGCGGCTCCGGCATCCCGCGCGACACGGCGGTGCAGCTGCTCACCTCGCTGGCGTGGCGGGGCATCGCGGGCTTCCCACTGCACGGCACCGATCAGCACTGAGGCGCCGCGACGGCGCCTCAGTGCTGGATGTTCGCTCCTGGCGTTCCCCGCGAACGTCGGCCCTGTCCGTCGGCCGGGCTAATGTGTGCTGCGTACGGCGCGGCTGACCGCGCATCGCTGACCGTTCGGAGGGACATAGCCGTGGAGGTCAAGATCGGCGTGCAGCACGCGCCCCGGGAGATCGTTCTGGAGAGCGGGCAGTCCGCCGAGGAGGTCGAGCGCGCGGTGGGAGACGCGCTGGCCGGCAAGGCACAGCTGCTCAGCCTCTCGGACGACAAGGGCCGCAAGGTCCTGGTGCCGGCCGACCGGATCGCGTACATCGAGATCGGTGAGCCGGCGGCACGGCGCGTGGGATTCGGCGCGCTGTAGCAGGGCGGCTCGAATCACTGGAGCAGCACGCAGGAGGGCCCGGCGGGAATTCCCCGCCGGGCCCTCCTGCGTTGCTCAGGTCCGCTGCTCAGCGAGGGTTGCGTTCCGCGGACGCCGGGTAGTACGGGCTACGACCGATTTGCCCGCACCGGCTTCCGTGAGGTGATCAGCAGTGCTGCTGGAAGCGCTTGGTTCAGTCCTGCTCGGACTCGCCCTCTCCTGGGCGGCTGCCCGTCATCTGCCCGACCGGCTTCCGGCACGCCGCGTGATCTTCACAACAGGCCCACTGGGCGCGCTGTTCGGCGCGTATGTGACGCATGCGGCGCTCGGTCCCGGTCACTTCCTCGCGACGCTGGTGGGCGCGGCGACCATCGGAGCCGTACTGCTCTCGCTGCTGATCCGGCCGTCAACGCGCCGCCTGCGCCGAGCGCTCCCTTTCTGAGGCCGCATGCCGCGGCCTCCGCGGAGCCCGAGGAGCCGCGGAAGCCGCCGAAACCGCCGGAGTCTGCGAAACCGCCGGAAACGCCCGAGTCGCCCGAGAGCTAGGCCGCGAGGCCCAGGGCCGCCATCCGCTTGGTGTGCGCCTCGGTGATCCTGGAGAACATCCGGCCCACCTCCGCGAGATCGAAGCCGTCCGCCACACCACCCACGAGCATGGTGGAGAGCGCGTCGCGGTCGGCCACCACTCGCTGCGCCTGGGAGAGTGCCTCGCCCATCAGCCGGCGGGCCCACAGCGCGAGCCGTCCGCCGACGCGCGGTTCGGCCTCGATCGCGGCGCGGACCTTCTCGACCGCAAAGTTCCCGTGGCCCGTGTCATCGAGCACGGCGAGCACCAGCGCGCGGGTGTCCGTGTCCAGCCGGGCCGCGACCTCACGGTAGAAGTCACTGGCGATCGAGTCGCCGACGTACGCCTTGACCAGGCCCTCCAGCCAGTCGGACGGCGCGGTCTGGCGGTGGAAGTCGTCCAGGGCCTGGGCGAAGGGCTCCATCGAGGCGGTCGGCTCGGCGTCGATGGCGGTGAGCCGGTCGCGCAGCTGCTCGAAGTGGTGGAACTCGGCGGAGGCCATCTTCGCCAGCTCCGCCTTGTCGCCGAGCGTCGGTGCGAGCTTGGCGTCCTCGGCGAGCCGCTCGAAAGCCGCGAGCTCGCCGTACGCGAGCGCGCCCAGCAGATCCACGACGGCGGCGCGGTACTGCGGGTCGGCGGAAGCCGTGGCCCAGTCCTGGGCCGCGATCCCGGTGTGTTCAGTGGCGTTGTCAGGCGTCTCCATGAAGCGCACAATAGCCCGCTCGCCACAGGGCGGAAGGGGCTGGTCAGCCCCTTCCGCGCCTCGGTTCCTACGAATTCACCCAACACGCATGCACGAATCCGGGGTACAGTGGTAATGCGCCTGTCGAGCGTTATGGTTTCTCGGCGGGCGATCGCAGTGTATGACTGGGGGATTTGCTCCCCCAGAGTCCCCTTGAGGATGCCCGGTCGGTGGCACGATCGGCTCCGAACCGACCGCCCTCGCGCGGACCGTGCGCACACTTGCGTATGACCGCAGATGAGGGGCCCCCTCAGCGGCACGAGCGCTCGAGCGACGGCAGTGGTCCCGCGCCATCCGGCCAACCCACGGCCGGCCCAGTACCCAGGTGCGGTACGACCCCCTTCGTTCGCCTCGCGCCGCGTCTCACAGAAGAGGCAGCACCCTGACTACGACTTTCCGGGATCTTGGGATCCTTCCCGAGACCGCCGAGGCCCTCGAAGCCGTCGGCATTCTGTCCCCGTTCCCCATCCAGGAGATGACGCTCCCCGTCGCGCTCTCCGGCACCGATGTCATCGGCCAGGCCAAGACCGGCACCGGCAAGACGCTCGGTTTCGGCCTGCCGCTGCTGGAGCGTGTCACCGTCCCCGCGGACGTCGAGGCGGGCCGGGCGAAGCCCGAGCAGCTGACCGACGCCCCGCAGGCGCTAGTGGTCGTCCCGACCCGTGAGCTGTGCCAGCAGGTCACCAATGACCTGCTGACCGCCGGCAAGGTCCGTAACGTCCGCGTGCTCGCGATCTACGGCGGCCGTGCGTACGAACCGCAGGTCGAGGCGCTCCGCAAGGGCGTCGACGTGATCGTCGGCACCCCGGGCCGCCTGCTCGACCTGGCCGGCCAGCGCAAGCTCGACCTCTCGCATGTGCGCGGGCTCGTCCTCGACGAGGCCGACGAGATGCTCGACCTGGGCTTCCTGCCCGACGTCGAGAAGATCATCAACATGCTTCCGGCCAAGCGCCAGACGATGCTGTTCTCGGCGACCATGCCGGGTGCGGTCATCGGCCTCGCCCGCCGGTACATGTCGCAGCCCACGCACATCCGCGCGACCGCGCCGGACGACGAGGGCGCGACCGTCGCGAACATCACGCAGCGCGTGTACCGCGCGCACTCCATGGACAAGCCGGAGATGGTCTCCCGGATCCTGCAGGCCGACGGCCGCGGGCTCGCGATGATCTTCTGCCGTACGAAGCGGACGGCGGCGGACATCGCCGAGCAGCTCGCACGTCGCGGCTTCGCCTCCGGCGCGGTCCACGGCGACCTGGGCCAGGGCGCGCGCGAGCAGGCGCTGCGGGCCTTCCGCAACGGCAAGGTGGACGTCCTCGTCTGCACCGATGTCGCGGCGCGCGGCATCGACGTCGAGGGCGTGACGCACGTCATCAACTACCAGTCCCCCGAGGACGAGAAGACATACCTCCACCGCGTCGGCCGTACGGGCCGGGCGGGCGCGTCCGGTACGGCCGTGACCCTGGTGGACTGGGACGACATCCCGCGGTGGCAGCTGATCAACAAGGCGCTGGACCTCGGCTTCAGCGACCCGGTCGAGACGTACTCCACGTCGCCGCACCTGTTCGAGGAGCTGGGCATCCCGGCCGGCACGAAGGGCGTTCTGCCGCGGGCGGAGCGCACCCGCGCGGGACTGGCGGCGGAGGAGGTCGAGGACCTCGGCGAGACGGGCGGCCGCGGCCGCAAGTCGTCGCCGTCCGCCGGCCCGGCGCGGGAAGAGCGCGCACCCCGCACCCCGCGGCAGCGCCGCCGGACGCGAAGCGGCTCCACGTCCGACGCCCCGGAGCCCACGGTGACGCCGGACGCGACGGACGCACCCGACGCCCCGGCTGAGCCGCGCACCCCGCGCCGCCGTCGCCGCACGCGCGTGGGAGCGCCGGCCACGGTGGAGACGGTGGAGTTGGTCGAGGCCGAGGTCACGGTCGAGACGGAGGCCGCGACAAAGCCGCGCCGCCGCACGCGCACGGTGAAGGTCGCGGACCCGGTCGACGCGGTGGCCACGGTCGAGGCCGAGGTCACGGTCGAGACGGAGGCCGCGACGAAGCCGCGCCGCCGCACCCGCGCCGCCAAGCCCGCCGTCGAGGCGGTCGTCGAAACGACCGAGCCGGAGGCGAAGCCGCGCCGCCGTGCACGGGCCGCCAAGCCCGTCGAGGCAGCCGTCGAAACGACCGAGCCCGAGACGAAGCCGCGCCGCCGCACCCGCACGGTGAAGGCGACCCAGCCCGAGAGCTGACCGGCCCCAAAATGGCCCGGCCCCCGCAACGGGGACCGGGCCATTGGCTTTCCCCACCCCGCCCCTTCCCGAACCGGGGCTCCGGCCCAGACCCCGCGCCTCAAACGCCGGCGGGGCTGTCTTCAGCCCGTTGGGGGCCCGGACGAAGTCTGGGGGAGATTGAGGACCTGCCCGAAGGGCGTACCGGGGCCCGGGGCCTGCCCTGCCCCCACCACGCGGCGGAGCCGCAAATTGACACAGCGGGAAGGGGCGGGGTGGGGGAAAGCCCCGCCCCCGTTAGCCTCGTCGCATGAGTCGCCCGCCCACCTTCACCCCGCCCCCCTCCGCCCGCCCCCGCGACCTCCACACCCCCCGCGGCACCTTCGCCGTGCTCGATGCGCAGCCCGACCCCGGCCGTCGCGCCGGCAACCGCACCGCCCTTCTCCTGCCCGGGTTCACCGGGAGCAAGGAGGACTTCATCGCCCTGCTGCAGCCCCTCGCCGAGGCCGGCTACCGCGCCGTCGCCGTCGACGGGCGCGGGCAGTACGAGACCGCGGGGCCGGACGACCAACAGGCTTACGCCCAAGACGAGTTGGCCCGCGACGTGCTGGCGCAGGCCGAGGCGATCGGCGGGTCCGTGCACCTCGTCGGGCACTCCCTCGGCGGGCAGATCGCCCGCGCCGCCGTCCTCATCGACCCCGCCCCCTTCCGCACGCTCACCCTCGTGTCCTCCGGGCCCGCCCAGATCTCCCCAGCCCAGCAGCAGAAGGTCAAGCTGCTCAGCGACGCGCTCTCGGTCATGACGATGGATCAGGTCTGGGAGGCCATGAAGGCGCTCGACCCGCCCGAGGACGCCGACATCGACCCCGGCAACGGCGAGGACCTCCGTCGCCGCTGGCTGCGCCACAACCCCGCCCAGCTGATCGCCACCGGCCGCCAGTTGACCGTGGAGCCGGACCGGGTCGACGAACTCGCCGCCGTACAGCCGTTGCCCAAGCATGTGGTGTCCGGCGAGCGGGACGACACCTGGCCGGTGCCGCTGCTCGACGCGATGGCGCGGCGGCTGGACGCCCACCGGACCCTGGTCGCCGGAGCCGAGCACTCACCGAACACCGACCGTCCCCGCGAGACCGCCACCGCCATTGCCGCGTTCTGGGATCAGCACTGAACGAGTCAGAACTGGGCCTGCAGGTGCTGCCAGAACCCGTCCCGCAGCGCCCGCCTCAGCACCGCATGCCCGCGCAGTGATCGCTGCAGCAGCCTCTCCGCCTCGATCAGCAGGTCCTGGTCCACCGGACCCGGCAGATACGGATGGCCCGGCAGCAGCTCCACCATCGCCTCCCGCCCCCGCTCCCCCAGCCACGTCGCCGCGATCTGCGCCCCCACGAAGCGCACCTCGTCCCGCGACGGCGGCGGCGCACCCTCGTTCTCGTACGTAGTGACCGGGCGGCGCGTGATGTAGGGCCGGCAGAAATCCAGGTCGAACGTCCGCTGGCTGTCGACCTCCCACAGCAGCGGCTCCGCCTGATTGCGCCCTTCCGCCGCCTCGATGCCCCACAGATGGACCCGCGCGCCGTACCCCTGCGCCGCCTCGACCGCCGAGACCAGGTCCTCGTCGCCGCCCACCAGCGCCGCGTCGCTGATCGCGCGGTGCCGGGCGAGTGACTCCAGGTCCGTACGGATGAGTGAGTCGACGCCCTTCTGCTGGTTGTTCGCGTTGAGGTTGCCCAGGCGCACCTTGACGTCCGGCAGCTCGGCGACGGACTGCTGCTCGGGGGTGTGGATACGGCGCCGGGCGCCGTCGTACCAGTACACCCGCAGCAGCCTGCTGTCCGCGAAGATCGTGCGTGCCTTGTCGATGAAGGCCTCGATCAGCCCTTCCGCATCCAGGTCGAAGGAGCGCCGGTCCTCGGTGCCCGCGACAAGCAACCCGGCCGCAGCGTAGACGTAACCCGCATCCACGAAGATGGCGTGCGTGGAAGGGGTCTTGGCGACCTCGGCGAGCATGCGATGGAGCAGCTCGTTGGTGCGCTCCAGGCGGGCGCCGATCTCATTGATCTCTGCGTCGTCCATACGGTGCTCATTCATACGGTGCTCATTCTCCGTGGCCACGCCACAGCCTGCCAGTAGTTAGGCATCCAAAAAATTTCCTTAGCGTAGGGAATGTTTGCAGGGTGCATCCCGTTGAAGACGTGCAGAACACAGACGGACAACCGTCGCCATCAGTTCTCCAACAGGAGGATCAGACGAAGGGAGAAGCCATGCGCTTCGAGATCATGCGACTGGACGACGTCGACGGCACTGCCGTGGACAGCACTGTCGTAGACGCCGCCTCCGTCAACCGGATCGTGCAGCAGGCCGCCTCGACCGGCCAGCGCATCTATATCCGACCGGCCGAATCCATGGCTTCGTAACGCCTGACGACGTAGTGATGTGACGCACTGCGCCCCCCTACGGATTATCCGTAGGGGGGCGCAGTGCGTTCGGCACATCGAGCTCAGGCCCCCTGGATGACCTGGGTGACGCCGTTGATGATCTGCTGCACGGCGATCGCGGAGAGCATCATGCCCGCGAGCCGGGTCACCAGCACCACACCGCCGTCCTTGATCAGCCGGATGATCAGCAGCGAGTAGCGCATGGTCAGCCAGAGCACGACGTGCATCGCGACGATCGCCGCCCAGACCGAGATCTGCTGGGACGCGCCGTCCGCGTGCTGCACGGCCAGGATCACCGAGACGATCGCGCCGGGCCCGGCGAGCAGCGGCATGCCGAGCGGTACGAGCGCGACGTTGACGTCCTTCGTCTGCTTGGGCTCGTCCGTCTTGCCGGTCAGCAGGTCGAGCGCGATGAGCAGCAGAAGCAGACCGCCCGCGATCATCAGCGCAGGTACGGAGACATGCAGGTAGTCCAGGATCTGCTGGCCCAGAATGCCGAAGACGGTGATAACGCCGAAGGCGACGGCCACCGCCTGCCAGGCCATCCGGCGCTGCACCTTGGCGGACCGCCCGGAGGTCAGGGCAAGGAAGATCGGGGTGATCCCGGGGGGATCCATGATCACAAAAAGGGTGAGGAAGAGGGAGCCGAAAACGGCAGCGTCGAACACAGTGAAGGCCTAGCTGGAAGAGGGTCGAACAGAGAAGGGCGGGGGTCAGGCGCGGCGTCCGCCCGTGCCCGGCACCGGGAAGGCGCCGGTCGCGCGCCGCGTGATCTCGCCGTAGATCTCCGGGTCGGTGGTGTAGTCGCCGAGCCGGCAGGTCTTGCGGCTGCCGTGGTAGTCGCTGGATCCAGTGGGCAGCAGCCCGAGGTCGGCGGCGAGGACGCGCAGATGGGCCCGGGTCGCCTCGTCGTGGTCCATGTGGTCGACCTCAATGCCGTCGAGGCCGTACGCGGCGAGATCGGCGATGGCGGCCTCGGGCACCGTATTGCCGCGCTTGACGGCGAGCGGGTGCGCGAAGACGGTGACCCCGCCTGCGGCCTTGACCAGGCGGATCGCCTTGAATGGGTCGAGCTCGTGCTTGGTGATGTGCGCACGGCCGCCGTCGGCGATCCACTGGGGCGTGAAGGCGTCCGAGACCGTGGGCACGACGCCGAGCTCGACGAGGGCGGTCGCGATGTGCGGTCGGCCGACCGACCCCTCCCCGGCGATACGGGCGACCTGGGCCCACTCGATCGGGACGCCCAGTTCCTGGAGCCTGGCCACCATCGCCTGCGCGCGCGGCACCCGGTCGTCCCGTACGAGCTCGCGCTCGCGCAGCAGCTCCGGCTCGTCCGCGTCGAAGAGATACGCCAGCAGATGCAGGCTCACTCCGTCGAGACGGCAGGAGAGCTCGGCGCCCGTGACCAGGGTCACGCCCTCGGGAAGCGCGGCGATCGCCTCGGCGTGGCCGCGGGTGGTGTCGTGGTCGGTCAGCGCTACGACGTCCAGTCCGGCCGCGGCGGCGCCCAGCACCAGCTCGACGGGGGTGTCCGTACCGTCCGAAGCCGTGGAGTGGGTGTGCAGATCGATGCGCACGACGCGTGACTCCAGAGACGGCAGACGGACAAGGGGACGGTCCAGTGTATCGGGGATTCGAACAGCGCCGTTTCAGCCCGGTTCAGCCCAGCAGGCGGGGCGACAGCGCCCCGCAGGGCAGCAGTTCCACCTCTGCGCCCGCATCCCGCAGATCCGTCAGCACCAGCTCGTCGTACATCAACAACCCTGACTGCTCCGGCCAGACGATTGCCCACAGCCACAGCCCGCGCGCCTCGCCCGCGAAGACGGCGCGGTCGGCGGGGGCGTCGCTGACATGCCACAGCGGGGTGGGGCGTCCCGCGGCGAGCACCTTGGTCTGCGGCGCCTGGTCGACGCAGATGTGCGGGCCGGGATCGGGTCCGTCCGTCCCCGCGTAACGCGCACCGAGGCCGACGCCCAGTTCCTCGGCGATCAGCAGCAGTTCGCCCATGCCTCCGAGCGGGCCGGGCCCCGAGCAGGCAACTGCGGTCGCGCGGCCGCCACTTCGGTCGTCCCCCGCATAGGCGACACCGGTGAAGAGCCAGCCGACGGGCAGCGGCCAGGGCATCCAGACAGGGACTTTCGCGCGGTGCACGACTACACCGAGGGCCTCGACACTGGGCGGGATCACCGGCTGCATTGGGTGCACCGCACCGTGCACATCGCACTGCCAGGAGTCGGCAAAGAGACCGGGCGCCCTGACCCGGCCACCGCACTTCGGGCAACTGGGTTCGCCCCTCATAGCCTCCAACGGTCCTCCCCGGCCGTCGTCGCGTCAAGGACGATCACCCGTCCGGCGCGTGCTCTCACAGGCAAAATTAAATGTACCGTACAATAATTAGAGCGCCTAACTCATAGTTTGCCTATCGCACTCATTCGGCGGAGAAGCAGCCGGTGGCCGACGTGGGAAGCGCCGGAGCTCCAGCCCGTCCACGCGGCCGAGGACAGTGTGACGGTCTTCACCAACTGGCCTGAAATCAGTCGAGAGTTACGGACCTGCGCAGCGGATCGCGCAAGTCCGTGCCGTGCGTCAGCCACCGCTCCTGGAGCTCCTGCGCGCCGTGCACCCGCTTCCAGGCCGCCTCGTTCGACGTCATCGGCAGCAGCGGCAGAAAGCGCACCGCGTCCATGGCCCCGTCCAGCTCCAGGTCCTCCACCAACCCGCCGGGCTCGGCGACAAGCACCGAGCTGAACGGCGCGGCCGGCCACAGCGGACCGCCGACGTCCAGCGAGGCGCCTGGCGCCACGACCACGCCCTCGACCTGCGGGGACGCGGCCAGTACGGCGAGCGGACGCAGCACCTTGTCGGTGTCGGCGAGCCCGGCCCGTACGGACAGCACCAGCTCCGCGCGCGGTCCCTTCACGGGGTCGGCAAGGGCCGCGGTGGGGTCCGTCATCGGGTGGGCGGACATGCCGAGAGTGGCGTACCGCACGATGTCCCCGTCGCCGCCCCGGTCAAGGAACCGGAGCACCTCGATACGGTCCGTACCG
Source organism: Streptomyces sp. NPDC000880 (assembly GCF_053599675.1). Lineage (NCBI taxonomy): Bacteria > Bacillati > Actinomycetota > Actinomycetes > Kitasatosporales > Streptomycetaceae > Streptomyces > Streptomyces sp. NPDC000880. The sequence continues at coordinate 24,413 of NZ_JBSFMS010000008.1, forward strand.
AGGAAGGTCACCGCGGCCCGCGCGTCCGGTTCGCCCAGTGCCGTACGCAGCCGGGCCTCGACCAGCGCAAGAACATCTTCCATGTCGCGAGCATAAATGGCGTATGGAACGGGCAAACGAAGGGATTGGCCCTCAGTCGGCTGATAGTCTTGGCCGCTGGTCGGGACAGCACGCAGAAGCGTTGCTCTCGAGTCCCGACGACACGTCATCCCCTACGGGGGACCGGCTGGAGGAGGTGGGGCTGCGGTGGATCGAAGTCGACCGGTCAGTACCAACCGCTCTTCCGCACGGCACCTTTCCTCTGTGATCTGAGGCCTTCCCGCACGGGGCCCATGGCATTTCGCACGACGGAAGAGCACTTCGTTTTTGCCTGTCTGTAGCGAACGCCGTCACCGCGATCCCGCGGTGCCGCCCGCTTTGCGGACGTACGCATCACGTCCCCATTCCGGGCTGTGCCACGCCACTCGTACCGACGGCCTCTCCGTGAAGGAGCCTGCCATGTCGATGATCCGTGACCTGCGTGAAGCGGTCCGTCCGTCCCTGCGCAAGAGCAACGCCCCCTACAGCACGTACGACGCCACCCGCGACCCGTCCGCCTCCAGCGCGGTCGTCGACTGCGCGGTCTACCGCGACGGAAAGCGGATGGAGAGCGCGACCTGCCAGACGCCGCACGAGGCGATGCTGCGGGTGCGGGAGGGCGGCGGCTTCGCGTGGATCGGGCTGCACGAGCCTACGGAAGCCGAATTCGCCGGTATCGCAGCGGAGTTCGGGCTGCACCCGCTGGCCGTCGAGGACGCGGTCCACGCCCATCAGCGGCCCAAGCTGGAGCGGTACGACGACACGCTCTTCACCGTCTTCAAGACGATCCACTACGTCGAGCACGCCGAGCTCACCGCGACGAGCGAGGTCGTCGAGACCGGCGAGGTGATGTGCTTCACCGGCCGGGACTTCGTCATCACGGTGCGGCACGGCGGCAAGGGCTCGCTGCGGGCTCTGCGGCACGGGCTGCAGAAGGACGCCGAGCTACTCGCCAAGGGGCCTTCGGCCGTACTCCACGCCATCGCCGACCACGTCGTCGACGGGTACATCGCGGTGGCGGCGGCCGTGCAGGACGACATCGACGAGGTCGAGATCGATGTCTTCTCCGCGCCCGCGAAAGGCAGCCCGCGCGGCAGCGACGCGGGGCGGATCTACCAGCTCAAGCGTGAGGTACTGGAGTTCAAGCGAGCCGTGTCGCCGCTGCTGCGGCCGATGCAGCTGCTGAGCGAGCGGCCGATGCGGCTGGTCGACCCCGACATCCAGAAGTACTTCCGCGATGTCGCCGACCACCTCGCCCGGGTGCAGGAGCAGGTCATCGGCTTCGACGAGCTGCTGAACTCGATCCTCCAGGCCAATCTGGCGCAGGCGACGGTCGCGCAGAACGAGGACATGCGCAAGATCACGTCCTGGGCGGCGATCATCGCCGTGCCGACGGCGGTCTGCGGGGTGTACGGCATGAACTTCGACCACATGCCGGAGCTGCACTGGAAGTACGGCTACCCGATGGTGCTCACCGGCATCATCGGCGTCTGCCTCGCGATCCACCGCACCCTCAAGCGCAACGGCTGGCTGTAGCCCTGGGGGCTGTCGTTAAGCTGCAGGCATGACAGACATGCTGCTCGGCCAGGCCCTCATCGAGGAGGCCACCAAGAAGTCCGGCCTCATCTGGGTGCGCGGCGAGGGACCCGCGAGGGCCCTGTGGCACGTGTGGCACGAGGGCGCGGCACACATCATCGGCGACGGCCCCGGCGAGCAGCCGCTGCCACAGCTCGTGAACGGCGGTATGGCGGAGGTCACCGTACGCAGCAAGGACAAGGGCGGCCGGCTGATCGCCTGGACGGCGGCGGTGAGCGAGCTGGAGCCGCACTCCGAGGCGTGGGAGTCGGCCGTCGCGGAACTGAAGGGCAAGCGCCTGAACGCGCCGGACGCGGAGCAGATGACGGAGCGATGGGCACGGGAGTGCCGGGTGCTGCGGCTGGAGCCGAAGGACGCGATCCGGGAGATGCCGGAGGGCTCGGGGGCGGCCGCCCCCCTGCCGACGACAGCGACGACGCGGCGGCCTGTGCCGGCGGCGCTGCCGCGCCTGCTCCTGCGCCGCAAGAAGAAGCGCGGGTAGCCCCCGGACGGGGCTTTGCCCTCATTCTCCCCCCAGACTCGTCCTGAGGAGACTGAGTACCAGGGTCCGGGGGCGGGAACAGCTAGTCGCTGGTCTTCGGCAACTGGCGGCCGTAGTCGACCGTTTCGTCCTTCGCCGGCGCCGCCAGCGCGAAGTCCTTGCCCCAGTCCCCCAGCGTCAGCACCCCCGCGCCGCCCGCCCTCGCGAGCTGGAGCGGGTACGGCTTGCCCTCGAGCGAGACGTCGAGCGTGCCGCCCGCGCCCTCGCCCGCCATGACCTTGATCGTGCGGACGCCGCCCACCTGCGTGCGATTGCCCTTGCTGAGCTCGCCCTGCATGCCGAGCAGCCCCTCCAGCAGCACATCCATGTCCGTGAAGCCGCGGAACTGGTTGTACGCCGGGTCCCCCTCCGGCACCTTCACATACTTGTCGCCAAGTTTGCCCGCCGCCTCCGAGTCCGTCTCGCTCGGCTTCGCCTCGCCCTTGCCCCCCGCACCACTCCAGAAACCGGCGTCGGCCTTCAGATAGAGCGACTTCCCGACCCGCAGCAGTTCGAAGGTGTTGTCCTTCGAGGTGACGGAACCGGTGCCGCCGTCGTGCTTGAGGCGCATGTTCAGCTTGTACGTGCCGCCCTTGCTGACCAGCGTCCCGGAGAGGCGTACCGACGCCGCCGCGGCCGCCGCCGCGCGTGCCTTCGTCTCGATCTCGGCGGCGGAGAGCTTGCCGACACCATTGGTCCCCGCGTCCGGATCCTCACTGCCGCATGCCGTGAGCGCCGCGGTCAGCCCGGCACACAGCGCCAGGTGGAGCGCGGCCCGGCGAGCCCGGGAAGCCGGAGGGAGGGGAGTCACAAGCGCACTGCCTCTCATCTGCGTGTAGTTGGTGGCAGACCGCAGCGTACCTGGGCGGAGGGCACCGCTCCGCAGGGAGCCGTACGGACGCCAGCCAGGGCGGCCCAGAAGGGTACGGGCTAGCCTGAAGCCCTCAAACACAGGCATTTCCTGGCAGATGTCCCGGCGAATAGGAGGCGCGGATCATGCCCGCAGGCGCCCCCCGGATCTTTGTCTCCCACCTCGCCGGTGTGCCTGTCTTCGACCCCCAGGGAGACCAGGTGGGACGCCTCCGCGACCTGGTCGCGATGTTGCGCGTCGGCCGCCGCCCGCCGCGGCTGCTCGGCATGGTTGTCGAGGTGCTCAGCCGCCGCCGGATCTTTCTGCCCATGACGCGGGTGACCGGGGTGGAGTCGGGCCAGGTCATCACCACCGGCGTGCTCAACATGCGCCGCTTCGAACAGCGCCCCACCGAGCGGCTGGTGCTCGGCGAACTGCTCGACCGGCGGGTACAGCTCGTGGACACCGGCGAGGAGGTCACCGTGCTCGACGTCTCGATCCAGCAGCTGCCGGCCCGCCGCGACTGGGAGATCGACAAGGTCTTCGTGCGCAAGGGCAAGCCCGGGGCGCTGCGCCGCAAGGGCGAGACGCTGACCGTCGAGTGGTCCGCGGTCACCGGCTTCTCGCTGGAGGAGCACGGACAGGGCGCCGAGAGCCTGCTGGCGACCTTCGAGCAGCTGCGCGCCGCCGACCTCGCCAATGTGCTGCACCACCTCTCCCCCAAGCGGCGCGCCGAGGTCGCCGCGGCCCTCGACGACGACCGGCTCGCGGACGTAATGGAAGAGCTGCCTGACGACGACCAGGTCGAGATCCTCGGCAAGCTCAAGGAGGAGCGGGCGGCAGACGTCCTGGAGGCGATGGACCCGGACGACGCGGCCGACCTGCTCTCCGAGCTGCCCGAGGAGGAGAAGGAGCGGTTGCTGGCGCTGATGCGGCCGGACGAGGCCGCCGATGTGCGCAGGCTGCTGTCGTACGAGGAGCGGACGGCGGGCGGTCTGATGACCACCGAGCCGATCGTGCTGCGGCCGGACTCGACGGTCGCGGACGCGCTGGCACGCGTACGCCAACGGGACCTCTCTCCCGCGCTCGCCGCGCAGGTGTACGTGTGCCGGCCGCCGGACGAGACGCCGACCGGCAAGTACCTGGGCACGGTGCACTTCCAGCGGCTGCTGCGGGACCCGCCGTTCACGCTGGTCAGCTCGATCGTGGACACCGATCTGCCGCCGCTCTCGCCGAACACCCCGCTGTCGGCGGTCACCAGCTATCTCGCGGCGTACAACATGGTCGCGGCGCCGGTCGTGGACGAGGGCGGTTCGCTGCTGGGGGCGGTGACCGTCGACGACGTACTCGACCATCTGCTGCCGGAGGACTGGCGGGAGACGGACTTCGAGGAGACCCTCCGCGAGGAGTCCGCCCATGGGTAGCGGCAGCGAGTACGGACTGACCGAACGCGGCGATCCGAAGGAGCGCATGCCGTCCGGGGCGAGCGCCGCGCCTCGTCACCGGGCCCGGCTCGACCAGCCGCGCGCGCCGCGGCGCAGCCTGCTGCCGGAATACGACCCCGAGGCCTTCGGCCGCTTCTCGGAACGGATCGCCCGCTTCCTGGGGACCGGACGGTTCCTTGTCTGGATGACGCTGACCATCATCCTGTGGGTCGTCTGGAACGTCACCGCACCCAGGGATCTGCGTTTCGACGAGTACCCGTTCATCTTTCTGACGCTGATGCTGTCGCTCCAGGCCTCGTACGCCGCCCCGCTGATCCTTCTGGCCCAGAACCGGCAGGCCGACCGGGACCGGGTCACGCAGGAGCAGGACCGCAAGCAGAACGAGCGCTCCATCGCGGACACGGAGTACCTGACCCGCGAGATCGCGGCGCTGCGGATGGGTCTCGGCGAGGTCGCCACCCGGGACTGGATCCGCTCCGAGTTCCAGGATCTGATGAAGGAGATGGACGAGCGGCGTCCACTCCCGCACGACACCTCCCGCAGGAGTGATGAAGGCGACCGCTGACCGCCCTTAGCGGGGGCGGGTGCCAGCGCCGTACCATCGTCCGTATGGCTACGGAAGACGCGGTGCTTGAAGCGCTGGCGACGGTGAACGACCCCGAGATCCACAAACCCATCACCGAGCTCGGCATGGTCAAGTCGGTCGGGATCGGCGCGGACGGTGCGGTCGCCGTCACGGTGTATCTCACCGTCTCCGGCTGCCCGATGCGCGAGACGATCACCAAGAACGTGACCGACGCGGTCGCGCGCGTCGAGGGCGTCACGCGCGTCGACGTCACGCTGGACGTGATGAGCGACGAGCAGCGCCAGAACCTCGCGAGCTCGCTGCGCGGCGGGACCGCCGAGCGCGAGGTGCCCTTCGCCAAGCCCGGCTCGCTGACCCGCGTGTACGCGGTCGCCTCCGGCAAGGGCGGCGTCGGCAAGTCCTCCGTCACCGTGAACCTGGCGGCGGCAATGGCGGCCGACGGGCTGAAGGTCGGCGTCGTCGATGCCGATATCTACGGGCACAGCGTGCCGCGGATGCTGGGCGTGGACGGCCGTCCCACCCAGGTCGAGAACATGATCATGCCGCCGTCCGCGCACGGCGTGAGCGTGATCTCCATCGGCATGTTCACCCCGGGCAACTCCCCGGTGGTCTGGCGCGGGCCGATGCTGCACCGCGCGCTCCAGCAGTTCCTCGCGGACGTGTACTGGGGCGACCTGGACGTACTGCTGCTCGATCTGCCGCCGGGCACCGGCGACATCGCGATCTCGGTGGCGCAGCTGGTGCCGAACGCCGAGATCCTGGTGGTCACCACCCCGCAGCAGGCCGCGGCCGAGGTCGCCGAGCGGGCCGGCTCCATCGCCGTACAGACGCACCAGAAGATCGTCGGCGTCGTCGAGAACATGTCCGGTCTGCCGTGCCCGCACTGCGACGAGATGGTCGACGTCTTCGGCTCGGGCGGCGGCCAGCGGGTCGCCGAGGGGCTGACGAAGACGACCGGCGCGAACGTGCCGGTGCTGGGCTCCATCCCGATTGACGTACGGCTGCGCGAAGGCGGCGACGAGGGCAAGCCGGTAGTCCTGAGCGACCCGGACTCACCGGCGGGCGCGGCGCTGCGGGACATCGCGGGCAAGCTGGGCGGCCGTCAGCGCGGTCTGTCGGGCATGTCGCTGGGAATCACCCCGCGCAACAAGTTCTGACGCCTGCGCCGCCTCCGCTCAACCCGGGGCTCCGCCCCAAGCACCGCTCCTCAATCGCCGGACGGGCTCCAAAAGAGCCTGTCCGGCGATTGAGGACGGGGCGGGCCGGCTCGAAACGCCCCGGCAGGGTGCCCCTCAGGCGTACGCGCCGAGGTCCTGGACCGCCGAGAAGCCCAGCCCGTACGCGCTCATCCCACGCCCGTACGCGCCGACGTGCACCCCGGCCCGGGTCGAGCCCGCCAGCACCCAGCCGAACTCCGACTCGCGGTAGTGGAAGGTCGTCGGTACGCCGTCGACCGGCAGCGAGAGCATCGACCAGGCGGGCCCGGCCAGATCGTCGGCCAGCTCGAACGCGGTCTCGGTCTGCTGGTCCAGCCAGTCGTCGCGCAGCGAGTGGTCCAACTGGGCGGGCCAGGTGTAGGCCAGCAGCCCCGATCCGGCCAGCCAGGCCGCGGAGGAGACTGTGGTGGCGTCCAGTACGCCCGTGCCGTCGCCGCTGCGCCGCACCGGGCTGGCCGCCACGGTGATGACCGCGGCGAAACGCTCCCTCTCGGCGCCGGCTGCCTCCGACCGTATCGACGGCTCGTCGCCGTGGCCCACCGCGCCATGCTGGACCGTGCCGTCCGCCGCGGTGCCGACCTGCATCAGCCAGCGCCGGCCCGTGAATGCCTCGTCCAGCCCGTACCAAGGGAAGGACGCACGCCGATAGTCGTCGACCGCGCGCTGGGCCGCCGTTCCCGCAGGTGCCTCCGCGAGCGGGGGCTGCCCATCCGGGGCATCGGGATCGCTGACCGCGTCCTGCGCTCCTAGCCGACTTGTCGTCTCCATCTACCCGGCCGCCTCCTCTGTGTCCGAGCCCGGAGCGGACCCGCCCCCCTCGGGCGTCCTCACTTCCGGACAGATGGAGAGAATAGCCACCCTGTCCCGGCTCGCAGGGATTGAGACGCTCAGGTGGCGTCTGCGTCGAAGGGCGGGCGCTCGTCCTGAACGGGCTTTTCGCTCTTCTTGAGCAGGTCGGGGGTGCCCGGCGAGCCGTTGACGGCTGCGGGGACCGACGTGTCGGATTCGTTGCCGTTCACCGCGTCGGCGACCTCGTTGATCTCCTTCTTGAGGTCGAAGCTGCTGCGGAGGTCCTTGAGATCCTTCAGGTCCTCGTTCTCGTTCAGCTGCTTGCGGATGAACGCCTTGGGATTGAGGTCCTCGAATTCGAAGTCCTTGAACTCCGGACCCAGTTCGCTGCGGATGTCGTGCTTCGCGCTCTCGGAGAACTCTCGGATCTTCCGGATGAAGCGCGTGGCGTCCTGGATGACTTTCGGCAGCTTGTCCGGGCCGAAGATGAGCACGGCGAGCACTACGAGCGCCACCAGCTCCAGTGCGCCTATGTCATTGAACACCCTGCTGCTCCTCGTGTTCTCTGCGGCCCGCAAGGTTGGATGGGGTCCGGGCCCGATCCACGGTACCTGGCGGAACTGTCCGCACGGTACCTTCCGGTGGCCGGCGCCGGCACCGGCCTCGTCGGCGTTCCGCTGTCCGTCATGTGCCGTCCGCGGAGCCGAGCGTGAGCGTCATCGTCCGTTCATTGCCGCCGCGGACCAGGGTGAGCTCCAGCCGGTCGCCCGGGCGGTGCGAGCGGATCTTGACGATCAGCTCCTCGCCACTGTGCACCCGCTGGCCGTCGACCTTGGTGATGATGTCGCCCGGCTTGATCCCCGCCTTGGCACCAGGGCCGCCCGAAGTGACGGACGGGCTGCCGTCCTTGCCCTTCTCGCCGACACGTGCGCCGTCGCCGGTGTACTTCATGTCCAGGCTGACGCCGATCACCGGGTGGGTGGCCTTGCCGGTGTTGATCAGCTCTTCGGCGACGCGCTTGCCCTGGTTGATGGGGATCGCGAAGCCGAGTCCGATGGAGCCGGCCTGGCCACCCTCGGGGCCCGCACCGGAGTCAGCCGCACGGATCGCGCTGTTGATGCCGATGACCCGGGCCTTGGTGTCCACCAGCGGACCGCCCGAATTGCCGGGGTTTATCGGGGCGTCGGTCTGCAGTGCGTCGACGTAGCTGACATCGCTGCCGTCGCCCTTCGCGCCGCCTGCGGTGATGGGGCGCTCCTTGGCGCTGATGATGCCGGAGGTCACGGTGTTCTGGAGGTCGAAGGGTGCGCCGATGGCGACGACCGGGTCGCCGACCTGGACGCTGTCGGAGTTCCCCAGGGGCAGCGGCTTGAAGCCCGAGACACCGGAGACCTTGACGACGGCGAGGTCGTAGCCGCTGTCCTTGCCGACGAGCGTCGCCTTGGCGGTCTCGCCGCCGCTGAAGGTGACGGAGATGTCGCCGCCCGAGCTTGCCGGATCGACGACATGGTTGTTGGTCAGGATGTGGCCCTGCTGGTCGAGCACGAAGCCCGTGCCGGTGCCCTGTTCGCCGCCGCCGCTGACATGGAGCGTGACGACGCTCGGCAGCGCGCTTGCGGCGATGCCCGCGACGCTGTCGGGCGGGCGGTTGCCGTTGTCCCTGGATGCCTGCGGGAGCTCGACCTGGGTGATGCCGCCGTTACGTTCGATGTACGCGCCGATGCCGCCGCCGATGCCGCCTGCGACGAGCGCCAGAAGGACCGCCCCGGCCACCAGCGATCCGCGCCCACGCTTCTTCCTGGCGGGCTCACCGGGGTGGGTCAGCGGCTGACCGGGCGCGCTCCAGGGGTCGTACTGCAGCCAGTGGGAGGTCGCGGGCTGCGGCGGCCGGGGCTGGATGTGGGGCTGGTGGACGTGCGGCTGGGGCTGGGTGTGGGGGTGCAGCGGCTGGGGCTGGGTGTGGGGGTGCAGCGGCTGGGACGCTTGGGGCACCGGCGGCGGGGCGTACCCGCCGCCGGTGGCCGGCGCGGCGCCGTTCGGCGTCGGGGCGTACTGCGGCGGTACGGGAGTGCCCTGCGCCGGAGTCGGCATCGGTCGCTGTACGGGAGGTGCGGGCGCCCACGGCCCGGGTCCGCCGTACGGCGGGGTGCTGTACTCGTCGGGCTCGTGCAGCGGCTGCGGCCTGCCCTGTGACGGCGTGGGCAGCAGCTCCGCCGTCACCTCGGTGTCCGCGGCCACGGTCGCGTCCTCGGGCACCGGAACCGGCAGACGCGCCGGCACAGGCTCCGACACCGACATCGCCTCCTGCGCCGCCGGCTCGGGCAGGGTCGCACGTCCCGCGCTGGGCCGGCTCCACCACTTCGCCTTCGGTCCGGTGGGCTTCCCGTCGTCCATGCTCTCCCCGCAAACTGCCGGCCAATGCGCACCCCCACGGGGCACCCCTCAGAGGATTCAACCAGGTTCGCGAATCTCCGCGCAGGGTCCTGCTCAGCGCCGGGACGACAGGGGCAGCGCAGACTGGGTCGGGGCAGCGAGATGCGTGGGGACCGGTGTGGCGCTCGGGGTGAGCCCGGGGGCGGTCGCGAGCTGGAAAGCCAGGCCCGTCGGACGTATCAGCGGCGGGGAGTAGGGGGAGTAGGACGCGTTGGTCAGCATCGGGGCCGAGAACGGCTGGTTCAACGGCGCCGGGGCCAGCAGGCTGGGCGCTCCGGCGATGACGGGGCGGTCGTCCGACCTGGCCGGGCCGTTGCCCCCAGTGCGGCGGCGCTCGGTCTCGGTGCTCCTGGGGTTGCCCGCGACAGTGGCGCCCGCGGTCGGGGTCGCGGCCCGCAGCGGCGTGACGTTGCGCCCCGCGCCCTCGCCCCTGGGACCGGCCGGAACCGAGGCGTCGAGCGGCAGTGCCCCGCCGAGGGCCATCGCCGCGAACGACACGGCGCTGGCCGCCGCGAAAGCGAACCTCCGCCCGCGCCAGGGCGAGCGCTCCGCTTCCGTACGACCCACGTCATGGATTTGGAAGCCGCTGCCGGAACCGCCGGGAAGCACGGTCGCGTGTGCGCCCGCGGGAACGTATCCGAACGTCTCCGTTCGGGACTCGCGGGAGTCCCCCCGGCCCCGTCCCGACGAAGGGCTCAGCGCTCCGAACACGCCGTCGCCGCCGAGCCGCCCCCCGTCGAAAGGTCCACCTCGGCCTTCGTCGTCACCTCCGGGTCCTGCGGGCAGCCCCTGGAGCCGCGCGAGCAGCCCTTCGGAGGGCAGCGGCGGCGCGGTGTGGGCGAAGACGTTCTTCAGGCGGCGCTGGGCATCGGCCTCGGCCTTGCACTTGGGGCAGGTCGCCAGATGGGCCAGCACCCGGTCCCGGGCATCGTGTTTGAGCTCACCGTCGACGAGCGCGGCGAGCCGGTCCCCCAGGTGCTGCTCCGCAGGGGTGGGGCTTGAGCCACTCACGCCGGTCCGACCTCCCCTGCCAAGCCGACCGCACCCGCCAGTGAGCGCTGCTCGGCACGTGCCTCGGGGGAACGGTGCTGCAGAGCCTTGCGCAGATGGGACCGGCCGCGATGGATCCGGCTGCGGACCGTGCCGAGCTTGACGCCCAGGGTCGCGGCGATCTCCTCGTACGAAAGCCCCTCGATGTCACAGAGCACCACGGCGGCGCGGAACTCCGGCGCGAGGGTGTCCAGCGCCTGCTGTACATCGGCGTCGAAGTGGGTGTCGTTGAAGACCTGCTGCGGGGACGGCTCGCGGCTGGGCAGCCGCTCGGCGGCGTCGTCGGCGAGCGCGTCGAAGCGGATCCGCTGCTTGCGGCGGACCATGTCCAGGAAGAGGTTGGTGGTGATGCGGTGCAGCCAGCCCTCGAAAGTGCCCGGCGTGTACGTCGACAACGAGCGGAAGACCCTCACGAAGACCTCTTGGGTGAGGTCCTCGGCGTCATGCTGGTTGCCCGTCAGCCGGTAGGCGAGGCGGTAGACCCGGCCGCTGTGCGTGCTGACGATTTCCTCCCACGTGGGAGGGGTCCACGCCTGCGATTCCGCATCCGATGCGAAGGTCGCGGTAGTTACGGAGTCAGTGGAGCGAAAACGGTCAGCAATGTCGGTCACGGATCTCGGCTCACCCGACGACCTGAGGAAGCGCCTCAGCACTCCTCTCCGATCCGCAGGTGCAGCCGCACCTCCCCTGTCGGCTCTGGTGGTGTCCAGCGGAGCCCCTACCATAGCCACCTCGCCCGTTAGCTCCGGATAAGAATCTTTACGCGAATTTGGGTCCTGCTTCTGGTCCTGATCCATGCGCTTCCCCCTGTCCCTCCATAACGCCTGGTCCCATCCGCGGGTTCCCGGGTGCAGCCGATACAGTCAGCCTCGCGCCACTACGGGGACAGGAGAGGGTCATTACCGCCAACCGGCAGACGAGCTGGGCGTTCGCCGACGCCTTTGTCGCCGAGGACGACGCGCTGCGCTGGGCCCGTGACCGGGCCCGGGAGTCAGGGCTCCCCTCGGTGTCGCCAGGCACCGGCGCCGCGCTGCGACTGCTGGCTGCCACCGCCGACGCGAAAGCGGTGGCCGAAATCGGTACGGGGACGGGTGTCTCCGGGATCTATCTGCTGCACGGGATGCGGCCCGACGGCGTTCTGACCACGGTGGACCCGGAGCCGGACCGGCAGCAGTTCGCCAAGGAGGCGTTCCGCGCGGCGGGCTTCGCCGGGAACCGGGCGCGTTTCATCCCCGGTCGCGCGCTCGACGTACTCCCGCGGCTGGCCGACGGCGGTTACGACCTCGTCTTCTGCGACGGCGACCGGACGGAGTCACTGGACTATCTCGCTGAATCGTTGCGCCTGCTGCGACCTGGCGGTCTGGTCTGCTTCGAGGGCGTATTCGCGGACGGCCGCACGGTCGACTCGGCGGCCCAGCCGGCGGAGGTGCTGCGTCTGCGGGAGCTGCTGCGCGCGGTACGGGAGAGCCAGGAGCTGCTGCCGTCGCTGCTGCCGGTGGGCGACGGCCTGCTCTGCGCGGTCCGCCGCGGCTGAGCCCCGTCGCCTGGCGGGGCGCGGTCCGCCACCGGCCGCCCCGAAGCGGGCAAGGGCCGCCGGCCCCGAACCGCGCGGGCGCCACTGCCTGCCCCACCCCGCCACCCCGCCCGTTACGCATCCGATCCGGAACACAGCACTGCCCCGACACCGAAGTGCCGGGGCAGTGAAAAGTGTGGGCGCTTCCGCGTCAGCCGACGACCTTCTTCAGAGCGTCGCCGAGGGCATCGGCTTCGTCCGGAGTCAGCTCGACCACAAGCCGACCGCCGCCTTCGAGCGGAACGCGCATGACGATGCCCCGCCCCTCCTTGGTCACCTCGAGCGGGCCGTCGCCCGTCCGCGGCTTCATGGCCGCCATGCTCGTTCCCCTTCCTGAAACCAGCTCATCGTCAGCCGACGGCCCATGGATAGGCACGCGTCCCGGCATCGAACACATTGCTTCCAGGTCATTATCCCGCATCGCGGGACCCGATGACCAACATCAGTCGGCATCGCTTGCGCAACGCGCTCTCTCAAAACCACTCAATTCGGCGATCCGCCTGCGATACTTCGCCACCGCCCGCCGGACCGGGCCGGAAGATTGTTTGACGCAGGTCACATGTTCGCCCCGGCGATCTCCGCCATGCTGGGCCCCGAACACGCCTGAACACCACCGTCAGAGCCGCAAAGGGGACCCTGCCATGGCCGACTCCGTGCTGTACGAGGTGAGCGACGGACTCGCGACGATCACGATCAACCGGCCCGAGGCCATGAACGCGATGAACATCGAGGCCAAAGTCGCTCTGAGGGACTCGGCCCGGGCAGCCGCAGCCGACCCTTCCGTACGGGCGGTACTGCTCACCGCGTCCGGGCGCGCCTTCTGCGTGGGCCAGGACCTCAAGGAGCACATCGGGCTCCTCGCCGCCGATCGCGAGTCCGGCACCGGCAACACAATGAACACCGTGCGGGAGCACTACAACCCCATCGTTCGGGCCCTGACCGAGATGCCGAAGCCGGTCGTGGCCGGGGTCAACGGCGTGGCCGCGGGCGCGGGACTCGGCTTCGCGCTCGCCGCGGACTACCGGGTCGTCGCGGACACCGCCAAGTTCACGACGTCCTTCGCGGGCGTCGCGCTGACTGCCGACTCCGGGGTGTCGTGGACGCTGCCCCGGCTGGTCGGCCAGAGCCGGGCCGCGGACCTGCTGCTCTTCCCGCGCTCGTTCTCCGCGCTGGAGGCGTACGAGCTGGGCATCGCGAACAAGCTGGTCCCCGCAGACGACCTGGCCACGGAGGCCGCCGCGGTCGCCCGGGCGCTGGCCGAAGGACCGACCGTGGCGTACGCGGCGCTCAAGGAGTCCCTGGCCTACGGCGCCGGTCACACGCTCAGTGAGACGCTCGACAAGGAGGACGAGCTGCAGGCGAGGGCGGGTGCGTCCGAGGACCATGCGATCGCGGTCCAGGCCTTCATCGCCAAGGAGAAGCCGAAGTACCTCGGCCGCTAGGAGCAGCTAGGCGCTCGCGCGGCGGGCCACGCAGTCGCTCAGGTGGTCGTCGACAAGGCCGCACGCCTGCATGAGTGCGTACGCCGTCGTCGGTCCGATGAAGCGCAGCCCGCGCTTCTTGAGGTCCTTGGCCAGCGCGGTGGACTCGTCCGTCACGGCCTGGACGTCGGCGGTCGTGCGTGGCGCCGGCCGCGCCGCCGGGTCGGGGGCGTACGACCAGATCAGCGTGTCCAGCTCGCCGGGGGACCAGTCGGCGAGCACGCGCGCGTTGGCGAGGGTCGCCGCGATCTTGGCGCGGTTGCGGATGATCCCGGCGTCGGCGAAGAGGCGCCGCTCGTCGGCGTCGGTGAACTCCGCGACGGACGCGATCTTGAAACCGTCGAAGGCGAGGCGGAAGCCCTCGCGCCGGCGCAGGATGGTGATCCAGGACAGGCCGGACTGGAAGGCCTCCAGGCAGAGACGTTCGAAGAGCGCGTCGTCGCCGTGGACGGGGCGGCCCCACTCCTCGTCGTGGTACCTGACGTAGTCGTCCGTGGACAGGCCCCAGGGGCAGCGCAGCTTCCCGTCGGGGCCGGGTACGACACCGCCGGTCACTGCTCGGGCTCCCCGCCGGGCTTGGTGAACAGGTCGCCCCTGCCCACCGCGGTGGCCTGCGCGCCGGCCAGCGCGGACTCCAGTTCGGCGATGCGCGCGTCCCGCTCGGCGAGCTCGGCGCCGAGGCGGCCGAGCACATCGTCCACGTCCGCCATCCGGTAGCCGCGGGGCGCGACCGGCAGCCGCAGCGCCTCGACGTCCGCGCGGCCGACCGGGCGGGCGGCCGGCAGCGGGTCGACCAGCTGCTCCGGCGCCACCTCGGGCAGTGCCGCACTGTCGCCGCCGCCGACCACGGCGAGGGTGACCGCGGCAACGACCACGACCATCGCGATCAGCAAGAACAAGAACACGAGCGAGCCTCTCCCCAAGCGAAAACGTCCGGTGCTGATCGTGCCACGGGACTCTGACAGTTAGGGTCGCAGGCGAACGACCTGAGGAGGAAACAGCAGATGCTGCGGCTGGGACGGCGCGAATTCGACGCGCACGAGCCGGTGATCATGGCGATCGTGAACCGTACGCCTGACTCCTTCTACGACCAGGGAGCGACCTTCCACGACGAGCCGGCCCTCGCCCGCGTCGAGCAGGCGGTGTCGGAGGGCGCCGCCATCATCGACATCGGTGGCGTGAAGGCCGGTCCCGGGGAGGAGGTGACGGCCGAGGAGGAGGCACGTCGGACGGTCGGCTTCGTGGCGGAGGTGCGCAGGCGCCACCCGGACGTGGTGATCAGCGTCGACACCTGGCGGCACGACGTCGGCGAGGCGGTCTGCGAGGCGGGCGCGGATCTGCTCAATGATGCGTGGGGCGGGGTGGACCCGAAGCTGGCGGAGGTCGCCGCGCGGTACGGCGCGGGCCTGGTGTGCACGCACGCGGGCGGCACGGAGCCGAGAACACGGCCGCACCGGATCGCGTACGACGACGTGGTGGCGGACATTTTGCGGGTGACACTCTCGCTGGCGGAACGGGCGGTGGAGCTGGGGGTCCGGCGGGACGGGATCATGATCGACCCCGGTCATGATTTCGGGAAGAACACACGCCATTCGCTGGAGGCGACGCGCCGCCTCGGGGAGCTGACGGCGACGGGCTGGCCGGTGCTGGTCTCGCTGTCGAACAAGGACTTCGTCGGGGAGACGCTCGACAAGCCGGTGAAGGAACGCGTGATCGGGACGCTGGCGACGACGGCGGTGTCGGCGTGGCTGGGGGCGCAGGTGTATCGCGTTCACGAGGTGGCGGAGACGAAGCAGGTGCTGGACATGGTGTCGGCGATCGCGGGCCACCGGGCGCCGGCGGTGGCACGGCGGGGCTTGGCGTAGCGGCGGGGGCGGTGCGGGTGCCGTGCGCCTGCGGCGGGCCCACGCGGCGGAGCCGCAAAAGCGGATACAGCCCCTACCCGCCCCTTCCCGTAACTGGGCTTCGCCCCAGACCCCGGTACGCCCTTCGGGCGTTGTCCTCAAACGCCGGACGGGCTGAAAGATTCAGCCGCGGGGTCCGGGGCGGAGCCACGGAAGGTCAGTGGCCCGTCTCCTTCGTCACCATCGCCACCGCCTCCTCCACGTCGTCCGTGACATGGAAGAGCAGCAGGTCGTGCTCCGACGCCTTCCCCTGCGCCACCACCGTGTTCCGCAGCCAGTCCACCAGTCCGCTCCAGTACTCCGAACCGAACAGCACGATCGGGAAGCGCGTGACCTTCCGGGTCTGGACCAGCGTCAGCGCCTCGAACAGCTCGTCCAGCGTGCCCAGTCCGCCCGGCAGCACCACGAAGCCCTGCGCGTACTTCACGAACATCGTCTTGCGGACGAAGAAGTAGCGGAAGTTCACGCCGATATCGACATGCGGGTTGAGGCCCTGCTCGAAGGGGAGCTCGATGCCCAGGCCGACCGAGATGCCATCCGCTTCCCGCGCGCCCTTGTTCGCTGCCTCCATCGCGCCGGGCCCGCCGCCCGTGATCACCGCGAAGCCGGCCTCGACCAATGCCTTGCCGATACGGACGCCCGTGTCGTACTCGGGGGTCCCGGGCCCCGTGCGGGCGGAGCCGAAGACGCTGATCGCGCTGGGCAGTTCGGCCAGCGCGCCGAAGCCCTCCACGAACTCCGACTGGATGCGCATGACCCGCCAGGGGTCGGTGTGCACCCACTCGGAATCGCCCTCGGTGTCCAGCAGCCGCTGATCGGTGGTGCCGGGCTGCACCTGTTCCCTACGGCGTAGCACCGGTCCCAGTCGCTGCTCCTCCAGCGCCCGCAAACCCTCGGGGTTGCCCATGACCTGCTCCCTCCGCCGAACATTGTTGCTTTGAGTCAGGGTAGGTCGGCGAACGTTACGACATGTGAAATCAGGGTTGTCAGGCAGTGAGCCAGTCGCGGAGCCGTCCCTCGCAGTGCGTGATCTTGTCGACCGCGACATGCTCGTCCCGCTTGTGGGCGAAGAGCGCGTCACCGGGTCCGTAGTTCACCGCGGGCACGCCCAGCGCGCTGAAGCGTGAGACGTCCGTCCAGCCGAACTTGGGCTGCGCCGTGCCGCCGACGGCCGCCATGAACGCGGCCGCCGCCGGGTGCGAGAGCCCGGGCAGCGCCCCGCCGGTGTGGTCGTCCACGACGAACTCCGCGACCCCGCATTCCGCGAAGACCTCGTGGACGTGCGCCAGGGCCTCCTCCTCGCTGCGGTCGGGCGCGTAGCGGTAGTTGACCACCACGGTGCACTCGTCGGGGATGACGTTGTTGGCCACTCCGGCCTCGATCCGTACGGCGTTGAGCCCCTCCCGGTACTCAAGACCGTCGATCACCGGCCGACGCGGCTCGTACGCGGCGAGCTTGGCCAGGATCGGCGCCGCGGCGTGAATGGCGTTGGACCCCATCCAGCTGCGCGCGGAGTGTGCCCGCTCCCCAGTCGTACGGAGAAAGACCCGCAGCGTGCCCTGGCAGCCGCCCTCGACCTGCGCGTCGGACGGTTCGAGGAGTACCGCGAAGTCGCCCTTCAGCCAGTCGGGATGGGCTTCGGCCACATGTCCCAGTCCATTGAGGTGTGCGGCGACCTCTTCGTTGTCGTAGAAGACGAAGGTGAGGTCGCGGTTGGGCTCGGGGACGGTCGCGGCGATTCGCAGCTGCAGCGCGACGCCCGACTTCATGTCGCTGGTGCCGCAGCCCCACAGCACGCCGTTCTCGTCCAGCCGCGACGGCACGTTGTCGGCGATCGGAACCGTGTCGATGTGCCCGGCCAGGATGACCCGCTCGGCACGCCCCAGGTTCGTACGGGCCACGACGTTGTTGCCGTGCCGGTCGACGGTGAGGTGCGGCAGGGCGCGCAGCGCCTGCTCGATCGCGTCGGCAAGGGGCTTCTCCTCGCCGCTGACCGACCGGAAGTCGACCAGCCGGGCGGTGAGCGCCGGAGCATCAAGAGTGAGGTCAAGCACGGTGTCGGGCATGGCTCCGACCTTAACGCGGGCTCCAGTACGGTGGGCAGCGTGTCCGAGACCGCCTCCCCCGTCCGGCGCGGCCGCCTCCTGCGTATCGCGGCCGCGGTCGCCGTGCTGCTGGCACTCATCGGCTACGTCGTGGTCCAGTACGTCACCGGCGGCGGTCCCCCGCGCTGCACCGTGCGTACGGCCGAGGGCGAGGGCCCCACGTACGAACTCAGCACCGAGCAGGCCGCGAACGCCGCGACGATCTCCGCGGTCGGCACCACCCGAGGCCTGCCGGAGCGCGCGGTCACCATCGCGCTCGCAACGGCCCTCCAGGAGTCGGGGCTGCGCAACATCAAGCACGGCGACCGCGACTCGCTCGGCCTGTTCCAGCAGCGTCCCTCCAAGGGTTGGGGCACGACCCGGCAGATCCTCGACCCGGTCTACGCCGCGGGGAAGTTCTACGAGCGTCTCGCCGAGGTCCCTGGCTACTCCCGGCTGCCGCTGACCGTTGCGGCGCAGCGCGTCCAGCGCAGCGGTTTCCCGCAGGCGTACGCGAAGCACGAGCCGGACGCGACGTTGCTGGCCGCCGCCCTGACCGGCCGCGCGACCGGGGCTCTGACCTGCGAATCGGGCAAGGGTGTAAAGCCGGGCGACCCGGCGAAGGTGCGCGAGGAACTGGTGCGCGCGTTCGGCCCCGAGGTGCTGCCGACGGCGAGGACCTCGGGCAGGGCCGGAGCGCCCGTCCAGCGCGAGGTGTCCGTGCCGGTGCCGTCGACGGTCGGGACGGACGGCGGCGGGGCCTCGCAGCGCGGCTGGGAGCTGGCGCACTGGGCGGTGGCGCGGGCGGAGGGGCTGCGCATCGAGGAGGTCTCGTACGGGGGCCGGGTGTGGAGCGCGAAGGAGTCCGACGAGGGCTGGCGTTCCGCGGGCGCCGCGTCGGGTTCCGCGCCGGTTTCCGAGGCGGCCGACGTCCGAATTCGCATCGCACAGTAATCCGGGCGCTCCCTCGAAAGGGGCGCTCCAATCACGTCCGGACGAGAAGCAGGACGGCTATTCGCACGGGTTGCAAGGTACTCATCAAATCCCTTGCGAGCAAAGGGAAGTGACGGTTCAGCAGACCTCTGCACAATGGAATGTTTGTCCATTTTTATCCAGGGCTGATAATGCGATGCGTTACCAACTCTTTACCTTGATGCACCGCAACTTCCCCCGCCCTTCCTGCGGTTGTCACTGCGTACGAACCAACGTCCTTCTCGTCTCAAGGAGCATCATGTCCCTCCCCCTGACCCGTCGGATCGCCCGTGCCGCGCTGCTCATCGCGGCGGGTGCAGCCCCCGTGGTCGGTGCGGCCGGCTCCGCAAGCGCCGTGGAACTTCCCCAGAGCCCGCTCGGCGGCCTGACCACCCTCGACACGGACAGCCTCGGCAACACTGTCGACAGCGCCTCGCAGAAGACCACCGGCGCTGCGGGCGCGACCGGCGGCGAAGCGGTCAAGAAGGCCGTCCCGGCTGCCGGCAAGACCGTCGGCAAGACCGGCAAGTCGGCGCCCGACACCGCCAAGGAGGCCGCCGGTGACACCGCGGGCAACGCCGCCGGCGTCGTCGGCGAGACCGCCGGCACCGCGACCGAGTCGCTCGGCGGCCTGCCCGTCAGCGGCGGCCTGCCCACCGAGCAGCTGCCGGTGAACTCCCCGCTCTAGTCCGCGCAGGTACGCCGAGACAGGCGGAGATACGGCTGAGGGGCCCCGGGAGCGCGAACTCCCAGGGCCCCCTTCTGCGTCTCTCCGCGCTCCTCAGCGCTGTTCTACCGCCGTCAGCCCAGGCGCTTGACCGCCGCCTCGACGCGTTCGTCGGTCGCGGTGAACGCCACCCGTACGAAACTCTCCCCGGCCGTTCCGTAGAAGTCGCCGGGCGCCACCAGAATGCCGAGCTCCGCCAGGTGCGCGACCGTGTCCCAGCACGGCTCGTCGCGCGTCGCCCACAGATAGAGGCTGGCCTCGCTGTGCTCGATCCGGAAGCCGTGCCCCTCCAGCGCCGTGCGCAGGGCTGCGCGCCGGGCGGCGTACCGGGCCCGCTGCTCCGTGACATGCGTGTCGTCGCCGAGCGCCGCGACGGTGGCGGCCTGTACCGGCGCGGGGGTCATCATCCCGCCGTGCTTGCGGATCTGGAGCAGCTCGCCCAGCACCGCCTCGTCACCGGCGATGAACGCGGCGCGGTAGCCGGCCAGGTTGGAACGCTTGGACAGGGAGTGGACGGCGACGACGCCTTCGTACGTACCGCCGCAGACGTCCGGGTGCAGGACCGAGACCGGCTCCGCCTCCCAGCCGAGCTCCAGGTAGCACTCGTCGCTGAAGACCAGCACGCCGTGCTCGCGCGCCCACGCGACGATGCGGATCAGCTCCTCCTTGGCCAGCACCCGGCCGGTCGGATTGGAGGGCGAATTGAGCCAGAGCAGCTTCAGACCGGCGGGGTCGAGGTCTGTTCCCGCGGCGTCAGCCGCAAATGTCTCAGTGTCGTAGACGACGGCCTCCGCGCGGGCCAGGCGCGCGCCGACCTCGTACGTCGGGTAGGCGAGCCGAGGGTAGGCGACCTTGTCGCCCGGGCCGAGACCGAGCTGGGTCGGCAGCCAGGCCACCAGCTCCTTGGAGCCGACGACAGGCAGGACGTTCGTGTGGGCGACGTCGACGGCGCCGAGCCGGCGCTCCACCCATCCGGTGAGTGCGTCCCGCAGCTCGGCCGTCCCCCACACCGTCGGATAGCCGGGAGAGTCGGCGGCCGCGACGAGGGCCTTCTGGATCAGCTCGGGGACCGGGTCGACGGGCGTTCCGACGGAGAGGTCCACGATGCCGTCCGGGTGGGCCGCAGCCGTCGCCTTGTACGGCTCGAGCTTGTCCCAGGGGAAGACGGGAAGGCGCGAAGAGACTGCGGACACTGGCTTCTCTTTCTCGTACGTCAGGCAAAGGCCTCGGTCCCGTACGGACGACGAACCGTACGGGACCGGGAGCGGCACTGCTGCGGGCCGTCCGCTGCGGAACTACTGGTTCTGCGGCGGCAGTGCAGCAATGAAGGGGTGGTCGCGCTCGATCAGGCCGAGCTTGGAAGCACCACCGGGCGAACCGAGCTCGTCGAAGAACTCGACGTTCGCCTTGTAGTAGTCCTTCCACTCCTCCGGGGTGTCGTCCTCGTAGAAGATCGCCTCAACCGGGCAGACCGGCTCACAAGCACCACAGTCGACGCATTCGTCCGGGTGGATGTACAAGGACCTGGAGCCCTCGTAGATGCAGTCGACGGGGCACTCCTCGATGCACGCCTTGTCCTTGACGTCGACACAAGGCTGCGCGATGACGTAGGTCACGCTGTCGTTCCTCCTCGGTAGGGCTGGCATTGCGCGGGAGCGCGGCGTCGTCGATGCCCGCCCCTAGTATCTCCGTTCTTGGGGACGATCCGAACAGGAGGGGCTCGCAGACCTGTGGAATTCACCCGCGGCGGACGGCTCGAGATCCGCATTACACCCGCTGACGTGGGCAAACGTGTATCAGTCAGGCGCCTGACCGGCTCCGGCGGGGCGCCCGCGAAGTTCACCGACACGGTCGGCGTTCTCACATCCTGGAACGAGGGTGTGCTGCTGATCACACGCCGGACCGGTGAAAGCGTCCATATCCCGGAATCGTCGCTGGTCGCGGGCAAGGTGGTGCCCGCCGAGCCGACCCGGCGGCGGGGTCCGGCGGCGGATTTCCTGGAGCTCGCGAGAGTGACGGCACGCGCCTGGCGGCCGGTGGAGAGCGAGCGGCTCGGCGAGTGGGAGCTGCGGGCGTCGTCCGGGTTCACCCGGCGGGCCAACTCTGTGCTGCCGCTCGGAGACCCGGGACTGCCGCTCGACGAGGCGCTGGCCAGCGTGCGTACGTGGTACGAGGACCGGGGCCTGCCCGCGTATGTGCAGACCGCGACCGGGGCGGCGGGCACGCAGGAGGAGCTCTGCGCGGAGCTGGAGGCGCGCGGCTGGCGGCGCGAGGTCTCGGCGGAGGTGCGCATCGGGGCGCTGGCCCCGATCGGAGACCTGGACGCGGAGGTGGAGCGGGTGCGGCTCGCGCGCTCCGTCGACGAGGCGTGGCTACAGCGCTACCGGCGGTCCGGTGTGCCCGGGCCACATGTGTTGAAGGTATTGGGGAGCGGCCCCTCTGTGTGGTTCGCATCCGTACCCGGAGTCATAGGCGGTCCACCGGCGGCGATCGGACGGTGTGTGGTCGACGGCCGCTGGGCGGGCTTCATGGCGGTGGAGGTGGACCCGGCCTACCGGCGCACGGGCCTCGCGACCTCGGTGATGACCGCGCTCGCCCGCCGCGCGCTGGAGGAGGGCGCGTCGGCGGCCTGGCTGCAGGTGGAGTCCGACAACGACGGGGCGCGTGCGCTGTACGACGGGATGGGCTTCGCGACCCACCACCGCTACCACCACTTCCGATCTGCCTGAGCGGGTACGAATCTCGTATGCACGACGAATCCCCCGACCCGCCCTCCGACGGGCCTGCCGACCGGCGCCATCTGTTCGCCGAGGAGGCCCGCTCCGGGCGGCCCGACCTCGCGGTCCTGTGCCTGCTCGTGGGCGCGGAGGCGGACCCTTCCGTGGACGAGGTGGCCCTGGACGCGGCCCAGATCGAACTGGACCGTCTCGCCGGCCTCCTCCCCTTCGGTCTGACCGGCCCCCACGCGTGGGCATCGGCCCTGGCCGAGCTCCTCGGCGACCGCTGTGACTTCAGAGGTACCCCCGGCGACTACCAGCGCCTTGAGTCCTCCCTGCTCCACGAGGTCCTGCGGCGCCGCCGAGGCCTGCCGATCCTGCTCTCGGTGGTCTGGATCGAGGTGGCACGCCGCGCGGGAGCGCCGGTGTACGGGGTCGCCCTGCCCGGCCACTTCGTGGTCGGCTTCGGCGACCCACACGAGCAGGTCCTCGTGGACCCCTTCGCCGGCGGCCGCCTGCTGACGGGCCCGGACACGGAACTGCTGGTCACGGGCGCGACGGGCGCGCCACTCGACCCGTCGATGCTGACCCCGGCGGACCCGCTCGGCGTGGTGGTCCGCATCCTGAACAACATCCGCGCCTGGGCGGCGACCCGCCCGGAACGGTCGGACGTCGCTCTGTGGGCGGTCGACCTGTCCCTGCTGCTGCCCTCCCACCCGGCGCGCCTGCGCTACGAACGGGCCCAGCTGCTCGTACAGCGCGGGGAGTTCGCGAGGGGGGCGGCGGAGCTGGACGCGTACGCGGATGTGGTGGCGGCGGTGGATGAGGGCGCGGCGGACGCGATCAAGGGGCGGGCGCGGGCGGCGAGGGCGATGCTGAACTGAGCCGCAACGGCCGCGGGAGCCCGGCCCGTTCCATGCCCGTCACAGCGGCATCCTTGGGCCGCCGGATCAGTGCGTCCGGTTCTGGCGGAATTCTGCGTGAGCTGCAAGACCAGCGCAGCGGGGCCCATGGAGGGGACGCCGAACATCGTTCACATGAGGGACGATGCCTGCCCATCTCCACCTCCGAGCCCGTCACACCTCGATTCGGCCAGCAACCGCAGTGCCAGTTCTTTGAGCTGGATCGACCTCGGCGGTCGAACGCTCGGCCACCACAGCCACGTCCCCCGTGTCCGTACGGACCGACGCCCCACCTCGGCGGTCTGATCGACCACTGTGATCGCACTACCTGGCCGAATGGCATACGCCGAATGGCGCTCGGCGCGGACAGCCTCCGGGACGACTGACGACAAAGTGCGCATTATCGGCATGTGTCTGA
This sequence comes from Streptomyces sp. NPDC000880, assembly GCF_053599675.1. Classification (NCBI taxonomy): domain Bacteria; kingdom Bacillati; phylum Actinomycetota; class Actinomycetes; order Kitasatosporales; family Streptomycetaceae; genus Streptomyces; species Streptomyces sp. NPDC000880. Next base: position 47,755 of record NZ_JBSFMS010000008.1, read on the forward strand.
TCCGAATGGATTTCCCGCCTCGAATCAGCGCCGCATCGGCGGCGTGCCTGTGCAGCCCAAGACGGTGGCCCTTGCCGTGATCGCCGCCCTGGCCATCTGGTTCATCGTCATCAACACCAGCTCGGTGAAGATCCGCCTCTACTTCTCCACCGTCGTGGCCCCCATGTGGATTGTGCTTACAGCGACCGTGATCGGCGGCGCGCTGATCGGATGGTTCGGCGGCCACCGCGCAGCCAAGAAGCGAAGCCGACGCCGAGCAGAGCAACCGAAACGGCGACGCTGACGGCCTCGACACGGGCGACCCCAGTCAAGCGGGAGGCTTCGGCGCCTCAGCGAGAGTGTCCAGGATCGGCTGACCGTACTTCTGCAGCTTGTTCTCGCCGACGCCGTTCACCGTGCCGAGCTCCGCCAGGGTCGATGGAGAGGTGACCGCGATCTCGCGGAGCGTCGCGTCGTGGAAGACGACGTACGCGGGCACACCCTGCTCTTTCGCGGCGGCGGCCCGCCAAGCGCGGAGCGCCTCGAAGACGGGCATGGCCCTTTCGGGCAGGTCGACGGGGGCTCGCTTCTTGGACGTCTTCTCTGTCCGCGCCGCCGCTTTCTTCTCGGGCTCGCGCCGCAGCGGGACGGCGCGCCGCCCGCCCAACACCTCACCACTCGTCTCGGTGAGTACGAGCGTCCCGTAATCGCCCTCGACGGCGATCAGCCCCTGCGCCAGCAACTGCCGTACGACACCGCGCCATTCGGCCTCGCGCAGCTCCGTACCGATACCGAAGACACTCAGCGCATCGTGGTCGAACTGGATGACCTTGGCCGTCTTCCGGCCCAGCAGAATGTCCGTGACCTGGCCCGCGCCGAACTTCTGGCCGCGTTCGCGCTTGAGCCGGACGACAGTCGACAGGAGTTTCTGGGCGGCGACGGTGCCGTCCCAGGACTCGGGGGGCGTCAGGCACGTATCGCAGTTGCCGCACGGGCCGCTCTCCTCCCCGAAGTAGGCGAGGAGCTGCACGCGCCGGCATTCGGCCGTCTCGCACAGCGCGAGCATGGCGTCGACGTGCGCGGAGAGCCGTCGCCGATGGGCTTCGTCTCCTTCCGAGCCCTCGATCATCTTCCGCTGCTGCACAACGTCCTGCAGCCCATACGCCAGCCAGGCCGTGGACGGCAGCCCGTCGCGCCCGGCCCGCCCGGTCTCCTGGTAGTACCCCTCCACGGACTTGGGCAGGTCGAGATGGCAGACGAAGCGCACATCGGGCTTGTCGATCCCCATCCCGAAGGCGATGGTCGCCACCATCACCAGCCCGTCCTCCCGCAGAAAGCGCGCCTGATGCTCGGCTCTTGTACGGGCATCCAGCCCGGCGTGGTACGGCAGCGCCTCGATCCCGTTCTTCACCAGGAACTCGGCGGTCTTCTCCACAGAAGCCCGGGACAGGCAGTAGACAATCCCCGCATCGCCGCCGTGCTCGGCACGCAGGAGCGCAAGCAGCTGCCGCTTCGGGTCGTCCTTCGACACAATCCGGTACTGAATATTCGGCCGGTCGAAGCTGGCCACGAAGTGCCGGGCATCCTGCAGCTTCAGCCGGGACGCGATCTCGGAATGCGTGGCCTCGGTGGCGGTAGCCGTCAGCGCGATCCGCGGCACATCGGGCCAGCGCTCGTGCAGCGCGGACAGAGCAAGGTAGTCGGGCCGGAAGTCGTGCCCCCACTGGGCGACACAGTGCGCCTCGTCGATGGCGAACAGCGAAATGGTGCCGCGCTCCAACAACCGCACTGTTGACTCGACGCGCAGCCGCTCGGGCGCGAGATAGAGCAGATCCAGCTCTCCGGCCAGAAACTCAGCCTCCACAAGCCGCCGCTCGTCGAAATCCTGTGTGGAGTTGAGAAACCCCGCCCGAACCCCGAGCGCCCTCAGCGCGTCGACCTGGTCCTGCATGAGCGCGATGAGCGGCGAAACGACAACACCCACGCCCTTCCGCACCAGCGCGGGGATCTGGTAGCAGAGCGACTTGCCGCCACCGGTCGGCATGAGCACGAGCCCGTCACCACCTGCGACGACGTGCTCGATGATCTCCTGCTGACTGCCCCGGAAGGAGCCATAGCCGAAGACGCGGTGCAGCACCTGCAGCGCGTCACTCGCCTCGGGCGGGGTGTCGAGGTCCGGAGCGCTCATCCGGCAATTCTATGAGGATCACGAGGCGGGGTCCGGCCGATGGGCAGACCCGTGGCCAACCGCTCACAGCCGTAGCGCCCTCGTGATCATCTGACGGCGGTACGGACGGGCCGCCGACGCGAACGTGCGGGCGGGGCGCAGGCCGCTTGGGACGCAGCGCCCCCGCCCTGTACGGGGCAGGGGCTCTGTCAGGAGCGGGGCCGGCTGGGTCAGCTCGGGTCGAGCTGGATGACCGCGGTGCGCTCGGCCGGCGTCTTGCCGCGCAGGGCCGTCCCCATGGCCTGGGCCACGTCGTCCGCGGAGAGCTGGTGCTTCTTGCCGTCACCCTTGGTGATCAGGACGCCGTCGAACACGCCGTCCAGCAGCTCGTCGATCGCCTTCTTGTCGTAGACCTCGACCAGCTTGCCGTCGATCGCCTTCATGGAGAGGATCTTCGGCAGCGACCTGGCCGGGCCGAACTGGATCTGCTTGCCGCCCGCCTTGATCGTGACCAGACCGGACATCGCGGGCTCGGCAAACTCATTCATCGCCCGGTCGAGCTCGGTCTGGGTGACGGTCGGCTCGCGGGTGGCGACGGGCAGTCCGACGATGTTCGGCCTACCGGTCTCGACCTGGGCGCGGTAGGCGTCCTTGACCGAGATCTTGGAGCGGCCGACGTCCAGCGCCTGGCCCGCCTTGCCCGGTATGGCGACTACCTTGCCGGGCTCGAACTTGATCGTGCCCTCGGTGGCCGATCCCGAGACGCCCGCGAGGTCGGTGAGCGCGACGCCCAGCTTCTCCTCGTCGACCAGGATCACCGGTTCGGAGACGCGCTCGGCACCGAAGAGGGAGCCGATCACCGAGACGGGGTTGTAGTCGCTGCCCGCGGCCTTGCGGACGGTCTCCTGGCTGTCCAGGGAGAGTCCGGCCTTGTCCGGGGCGAGCTGTTCCTTCTTGCCGCCGACGGTGAGCTGGAGGGGCGTGGCGGCGCGCTCGCCGAGGGTGGCATCGAGCTTGCTGACCGCGTCCTCCTTGGTGCCGCCGCCGATGTCGACGCCGAGGACGGTGGTGCTCTTCGGTACGTCGGAGTGGTTCATCAGCAGTCCCGCTCCGTACGCGACGCCGAGCAGGCCGACCACTCCGGCGCCGGCGAGCACCAGCTTGGAGCGGCCCTTGGCGGGTGCGGAGCGGGGCGCGCGGGCGGGGGCGGGGGCGGGGGCGGGCCCGGCCGCGGCGGGGCGTGGGGCGGGCACCACGGGGCCGCCGGGGCCACCGCCCGGGCCGCCAGGGAACTCCGGTGCGGAGAAGTTGCCCTCGTCCTGCGGGCCGGGGAACTGCAGGAGGGGGTTCGGTCCGGTGCCGGGGCCGTGCTGCGGGACGCCGAGGGACGGGAAGGGCGAGGGCGAGCGGTGCTCCGGAGGCACGACGGGGATGCCGCTGGTGAGCGTGTCACCGGAGACATGGCCAACGGCGGGATCGGGGGCCCGACCGGCGGGCTTCTGGGGGGTCAGCACGGCGGTGTCGTCGGACATCCGGGGCGCACCGGAACCAGGCCCCTGACCAGGAACACCGGGAGCACCGGAACCAGGCCCCTGACCAGGAACACCGGGAGCACCGGAACCAGGCCCCTGACCAGGAACACCGGGAGCACCGGGAGCGATGAGGCCCGGACCGGCGGGGCCGCCCACGCCGTGCCCAGGCGCACCGGGCCCACCCGGACGCGGGCGGATCGGCATGCTGCCGGTCGACGGCCCCGCCGTCGGCCCGGCAGGCGGCCGTACACCCAGCGGAGGCGTGTCGTTCCCCGGAGCGAATCCGTTGGTACGGGATGCCGTGCCATCGGCGTTCGCTGCCAGGTCGCTCAGCGCGGAGCGGGGTGCGCCCGGGAGACCGGCCCCTGGGCCACCGCCGTTCGCGGCCCCCGGCCCCGCAGCCGGCGCCGGCACAGAAGGACCGGCAGGCGCGGCCGAAGCCGACAGTCCCGCCCCATTCGTGCCGGACGACTTGCGCGGTGCGAACCAGTCACTCGTCGGCGGCTTCTCCTCGGCCTGCGGCTCCGCCGCCGCGGCGTCCTGCACCGTGTCCGGCCGCGGAGTGCTGCCCGTACGCTCGCTGTCCCGTCCGCCCGCCGAAGACGCGCCCGAAGACCCGCTCAAGGAGCCGCCCGACGAAGCCGCGGAGGCGTCCGCCTCACTCATCGGCGTACGCATGACGACCGGCGGAATCGGCCGCGAACCCGGGATGTTGATACGGATGCGGGTGGTCACCGTGGTCTCGGTCCTGGGCTCGTCCGGCTGCGGCTCGGGAGCCGCGCCGGCCTCGTCCGGAGCGTCCTGCGGGGGATGCAGCGACGGATACTGGCGGGATCCGTACGGCGGTGTTCCCGAGGGGTACACGGCTCCACCGCGCCCCTGGGGGCCGGAGGACGAACTGTCAGTTTCACGACTCAAAGCAGGTTCTCCCGGTTGGCTTCGCCGCCCGTTTCTTACTGGATAGCTACTACTGCGGGCGGCTCGGCGGCGCGCACCACCATACTGGCCGCCGAAGACAGGCACCCCGGGACTGTGGAAAGCGACATTCCGCCGACCGTACGGGCATGGTCAGTTCAGTGGCTTCCCACCCCTAGGGGCGACCCACCATAGGGCCCACCCCACCTGCTGCATACCAGGGGGTCCCACAGCCCCCTACTTGCCAAGTCGGCCGGGCCCGCCGCCCGGTTGCACCGGCCGCGGCATGGTGGCGCACATCACAGCCACCGCCATCCCGCCGAGCATGTAGACCAGCGGTCCGATCCCGGCGGAGAACGCCCCGTCGCCCTCGGGACGTCCGATACTCAGCAGCACGATCGCCGCCAGCCAGCCGACGGCGGGCGCGACGACCCCGAGCTGCGTCTCGATTGCCCGCCGGGAGCCGTAGAACAGCCCCGCCGCGGCGAACAGGGCGAGCACCAACCCGCCCGGAAACCAAGCGCCTTGGACCAAGGAGCCGACGAGGCCGACGAGCGCGCCGAGCACGGCGAGACCGAGGTAGGCGGCGATCCTGCCGGGCTTCGGCGACTGGCTGAGCCAGGAGCCGGGTACGTCGCGTCCGCTCATGCCATAACTCCTGTCATGCCCAACTCCCGCTCATGGTGCGACTTCCGTGAAGAGATCGTGCTCACGCTCTCCGGGCGGCGCGCCCGGCTCGCCCCGCACCAACTGGTAGTACTCCGTGGCGAAGATCGGCTGTCCCAGATGGTTGGAGAGTGCGAAGAAGGGGCCGTCCACGGCGATTTGGGTGGCGTGGGCGTGCATCGCCGCCGCCTTCCGCTCCGCGTACGCCGTTCCGTCGATCTCCGTAGTGATCTCGGAGTCGTCCACCACTCCCGGAATGTCGTCGATCTCGGCGATGCCCGGGAAGTCCGCTCCGCCCGCCGCGCGCAGCCGGGCGAAGCCCTCCTCGGCCACCGAACGCGGCACCCGGTTCCAGTAGATCTTGGTGATGGTGTGCGGGTCGCCCAGGTCGCGCCGGAAGGCGCGCTCCGCGGCCAGCTCGCCGGCGCGCATCGCGACCCGGTGGGCCTGGATGTGGTCGGGATGTCCGTAGCCGCCGCCCGGGTCGTACGTCACGAGCACCTGGGGGCGCACGGAACGGATGATCTCGACGAGGTACGGGGCAGCGTCGTCCACGTCGGTGTTCCAGAACGCGCCCTCGCGGCGGTTCTGCGGGACGCCCATCATCCCGGAGTCCCGGAACCGGCCCGGGCCGCCGAGGAAGCGGTGATCGGTGACGCCCAGCTCCTTCATCGCTGCGGCCAGTTCGCCGGCGCGATGGGGCCCGAGACGGTCCTCACCGTCGGCCGCGAGGTGGGCGAGGTCCGGCGGAATGACCTCGCCCTCCTCCCCGAGGGTGCAGGTCACCAGCGTGACCTGGGCGCCTGCGGCCGCGTACAGGGCCATCGTCGCGCCGTTGTTGATCGACTCGTCGTCCGGGTGCGCGTGCACCAGGAGCAGACGACGGGCGGCAAGATCCTTCATGCGGACAGCCTACGAGGCCGAGCCCGTCGCGCTAGAACTTGATGCCCCCGATCATCCCGGCCACATTGGTGGTCAGTTCGTTGATGGTGGGGCCGATCGACGAGCTTGCGAGATAGAACCCGAGCAACACGCAGACCGCCGCATGCCCACCTTTCAGCCCGGACTTCCGGACCAGCAGGAAGACGACGATCGCCAGCAGCACCACCGCCGAAATCGAGAGTGCCACGGCGGTTCACCTCCACAAATATTCGGTCGGGACGGGCAGGTTGCATGTGCCAGGGAGGGGTCATACCCATCTTGCGCTACGGATCATAACTATCCGCACCAACGCATCGATCGGTGCACGGCAGCACACGGGGGCGCACGAGCGCTAGGTTCGGTCGCATGACCACGAGGCTGCAGCTCTCCTTCCCGCGTCAGTACGCCAGGACCCAGCGCTTCACGCTCGGCGCCCCGCGCGCCTTCACGGTGTCGCCGGACGGATCCCGGGTGGTGTTCCTCAGGTCGGCCTCGGGGACCGACCGGTCGGGCCGGCTCTGGGTGCTCGATCTCGACGGCGACGCACGCCGCCCGCAGGAGCGGCTGGCCGCAGATCCGGACGCACTGCTGGGCGGGGCGGACGAGGAGCTGTCCGCGCAGGAGCGGGCCCGGCGGGAGCGCAGCCGTGAGGGGTCTGCGGGCATCGTCGGGTATGCGGTGGACCAGGCGGTCGAGTTGGCGGCGTTCACGCTCTCCGGGCGGCTGTACGCGGCGGAGTTGCGGGCCGGGACCGCGCGCGAACTGCCCGTGCCCGGCCCGGTGATCGACCCGCGGCCGTCCCCCGACGGCCGGCACATCGCGTATGTGGCGCAGGGCGCGCTGCGGGTGGCCGGTGCGGAGGGCGGGGAGGACCGGGCGCTGGCCGAGCCGGAGGACGAGCACACCACGTATGGGCTCGCGGAGTTCATCGCGGCCGAGGAGATGGACCGCTCGCGCGGCTTCTGGTGGTCGCCGGAGTCGGACCGGCTGCTGGTCGCCCGGGTCGACGAGCGGGAGGTGCAGCGCTGGTGGATCTCCGATCCCGCGCATCCGGGCCGGGAGCCGGAGCAAGTCGCCTATCCGGCGGCCGGGACTCCCAACGCGGAGGTGCGGCTGTATCTGGTCACGCTGGACGGGGAGCGTACGGAAGTGGGCTGGGACCGGTCCCGGTATCCGTATCTGGCCCGGGTGCACTGGTCGGCGGCGGGCGCCCCGCTGCTGCTCGTACAGGCTCGTGACCAGCGCACGCAGCTCTATCTGGCGGTCGATCCGGAGACGGGCGCGACCCGGACGGTGCATGTCGACGAGGATCCGGTGTGGCTTGATCTGTTCCCCGGGGTGCCGGCCTGGGCGCCGGGGGTACCTCTCGGGCGAAGCTCCGGGGGAGGGGGGCTTGTGCGGATCGCGGACGAGGGCGGCGCGCGGGTGCTCGCGGTGGGCGACCGGGCGCTGACCGGGGCCCAGTTGCAGTTGCGGGCGGTGCTGGACATCGGCGAGAGCGATGTGCTGGTGTCCGCGGCGGCGGGCGAGGAGGCAGCGGATCCGGAGATCGGCGAGATCCATGTGTACCGGGTCAACGAGCTGGGGATCGAGCGCATCTCTCAGGGCCCCGGGGTGCACTCGGCCGTGCGCTCCGGCCCGGTGACGGTGCTGGCCTCGTCGCGTACGGAGGTGAGCGGCGCGTCCGTGCAGGTGCTGCGGGAAGGCAAGCCGGTCGCGACCGTCGCCTCGTACGCGGAGCAGCCGGTGCTGACGGCCCGGGTGCGGCTCTGCGAGGCGGGCACGCTGCGGATTCCGTGCGGCGTGCTGCTGCCCGAGGGCTACCAGGAGGCGGACGGTCCGCTGCCGGTGCTGATGGATCCCTATGGGGGGCCGCACGGCCAGCGTGTGTTCGCCGCGCAGAATCCGTATCTCACCTCGCAGTGGTTCGCCGACCAGGGTTTCGCGGTGATCGTGGCGGACGGCCGGGGCACGCCCGGCCGCTCCCCCGGCTGGGAGAAGGCGATCAAGGACAACTTCCCGCTCACCCTCGACGACCAGGTCGAGGCGCTGCACGCGCTGGCCGGAGCGTTCCCGCTGGACCTCGGCAGGGTGGCGATCCGCGGCTGGTCGTACGGCGGATATCTGGCGGCGATGGCCGTGCTGCGCCGCCCGGACGTGTTCCATGCGGCGGTCGCGGGCGCGCCGGTGTCGGATCTCCGGATGTACGACACGCATTACACGGAGCGCTATCTGGGCGATCCGGCTGTGCGGCCCGAGGTGTACGCGGCCAACTCGCTTGTCACGGAGGACGGGTTGACGACGCCGGAGAATCCGGCCAGGCCGCTGATGATCATCCATGGCCTGGCGGACGACAATGTGGTGATGGCACATACGCTGCGGCTCTCGTCGGCGCTGCTGGCGGAGGGGCGGGCGCATGAGGTGCTGCCGCTGAGTGGGGTGACGCATATGACGCCGCAGGAGCAGATCGCGGAGAACCTGCTGCTGCTTCAGGTGGAATTCTTGAAGCGGTCGTTGGCGAGGCGGTAGGGGGGCCGGGGAGACCGGGGGCCGCCCGGCAGACGGTTTTCCGGGGCCCCGCCCCGGACCCCGCTCCTCGATCGCCGGAGGGGCTTGAATTTTCGCCGGACAGACCTTTCACGCCGTCGGGGTCTGGGGGCGAAGCCCCCGGTTACGGGAACGGGCGGGGTGGGGGAAGAGCCCAGCGGGTCGTCCACGGTGGTGAGATCCTGGCCGATCCAGCCGCCCGGAGTCACACGTGCGATGTTGCTTCGCTGTGCACCGTTGAAAAAGGGCTGCCCATGCACCGGGTGGGCGACCGGCCGGGGCCACATGGCGAGCCCCAGCCGGTCTACGGCACCCGCACGGCCGTACGCTGTTCAGCGTGGCTCGTTCGTATATCGGAGTTGCGACGGTCAAGTTGCCTGCGTGTTAACGAAATTGGTTGCTATTTGTGGCTTCGTATGCCACCGACACGGACTGCGTGATGAATCGAGAGTCCTGAATTGCGTGGGCGCGGAGAGGGAAATCACTTGGCCTCGGGTCCCGACGGGACCACGCGTTTTTCTTCCGCGAAGTGGCACGCCGATGGATGCCGCGCCGGCCCTTCCTGCAGCTTGAACTCCGCCGGCACCGCCAGCAGCGGCACCTCCAGTTCGCAGCGCTCCTGCGCCTTCCAGCAGCGCGTGCGGAACCGGCAGCCCGAGGGGATGTTCGCGGGCGACGGGACATCACCGCGCAGGATGATCCGTTCGCGGCGCTCACGGGCCTCCGGGTCCGGCACGGGGACCGCCGACAGCAGGGCCTGGGTGTACGGATGCGTCGGGTGGTCGTAGATCTCCTCGTCCTTGCCGATCTCCACGATCCGGCCCAGGTACATCACGCCGACGCGGTCGGAGATGTGCCGCACGATCGACAGGTCGTGCGCGATGAACACATAGCTCAGGTCAAACTCGCTCTGCAGCTTGTCCAGCAGATTGATCACCTGCGCCTGGACGGAGACATCGAGCGCCGAAACCGGCTCGTCCGCCACGATGATCTCCGGCCGGAGGGCGAGCCCGCGCGCGATGCCGATGCGCTGCCTCTGGCCTCCGCTGAACTGGTGCGGATAGCGGTTGATGTACTCCGGGTTGAGCCCGACCACGTCCAGCAGGTCCTGGACTTTCTTCTGCCGCGAGCCCTTCGGGGCGACCTCGGGGTGGATCTCGTACGGCTCACCGATGATGTCGCCGACCGTCATCCGCGGGTTCAAGGACGTATACGGGTCCTGGAACACCATCTGGATGTTCCGGCGCACGGCTTTGAGCGCACGCCCCGACAGCATGGTGATGTCGTCGCCCTTGTACCGGATCACCCCGGCCGTCGGCCGCTCCAGATGGACCAGCATCTTGGCGAGGGTGGACTTGCCGCAGCCCGACTCCCCCACGATGCCGAGCGTCTCGCCCGCCGCCAGGTCGAGGTCGACGCCGTCGACTGCCTTCACCAAGCCGACCTGCTTCTTGAAGAGGATCCCCCGGGTGAGCGGATAGTGCTTGTACAGGTCGCGCACTTCCAGAATCGCCTCAGCCTGCCCAGCATGCCCAGCTTTCCCGGCCGGCCCAGCCGGCCCACCCTGCCCGGCCTGCTCAGCCATTGAGTGCCTCCTGCCAGAAGTGGCACGCGCTCCTGCGGTCCTGTGACACCTCGTACAGCGGCGGCACATCGGTCCGGCACACGTCCTGGGCCATCGGGCAGCGCGGGTTGAAGGCGCAGCCGGGCGGGATGTTCATCAGGTTCGGCGGCAGGCCCTTGATCGCGTACAGCTCCTGGCCCTTCTGGTCCAGGCGCGGGATCGATTCGAGCAGCCCCTTGGTGTACGGATGCGCCGGAGCCTTGTAGATGTCGTGCACCGGTGCCGTCTCGACGATTCGCCCCGCGTACATCACCGCGATCCTGTCCGCGACGTCGGCGACCACTCCGAGGTCGTGGGTGATCAGGATCAGCCCCATGTTCAGCTCGCTCTGGAGCTTGGCCAGCAGATCCATCACCTGGGCCTGGACGGTCACGTCCAGCGCGGTCGTCGGCTCGTCCGCGATGATCAGCAAGGGCTCCAGGGCCAGCGCCATGGCGATCATGATGCGCTGGCGCATACCGCCGCTGAACTGGTGCGGATACTGCCCGACCCGCTCCTTCGCCGCCGGGATGCCCACTCGCTCCATCAGCTCGACGGCCTTGGCGCGCGCGTCCTTCCGCGACATCTTGCGGTGGACGACAAACATCTCGCCGAGCTGGTCGCCCACGCTCAGCACCGGGTTCAGGGACGAGAGCGCGTCCTGGAAGATCATGGCCATCCCGGCCCCGCGGATCTTCCGCCGCTCGTCCTCCTTCAGCTTCAGCAGGTCCTGCCCCTGGAAGAGGACCTCGCCGCCGGCGATCTTCCCTGGGGGCATGTCCAGGATGCCCATGACCGCCTGCGCCGTGACGGACTTGCCGGAGCCGGACTCCCCGAGCACGGCGAGCGTCTCGCCCTCGTCCACCGTGTAGCTGACGCCGTTGACGGCCTTGGCCACCCCGTCCCTCATACGGAACTCCACGTGCAGATCGCGCACTTCGAGCAACATGGCGGGCTCCTCAGCGCAGCTTGGGGTCGAGGGCGTCGCGCACCGCGTCGCCGAGCATGATGAACGCGAGCACGGTGATCGCCAGCGCGCCGGCCGGCCAGAGCAGCATGTGCGGGGCGTTACGGATGTACGGCGAGGCGGAGGAGATGTCGATGCCCCAGGACACGGTCGGTGGCTTGAGGCCGACACCCAGGAACGAGAGGGTCGCCTCCAGGGAGATATAGGTGCCGAGCGCGATGGTCGCCACGACGATCACGGGAGCGACGGCATTGGGGGCGATGTGCCGCAGCAGCACCCGGGAGCTGGACGCGCCGAGCGCCCGCGCCGCCTGGACGTAGTCGTTCTGCTTCGCGGTGATGACCGAGCCACGCGCGATACGGGAGAGCTGGGGCCAGCCGAGCAACACCATGAAGCCGATGACCGGCCAGACGGTGGAGCTGGTGACGACGGACAGCAGGACCAGACCACCGAGGACGACCGGGATGCCGAAGAAGATGTCGGTGACGCGGGACAGGATCGCGTCCGGGGCCCCGCCGAAGAAGCCGGCGAGACCGCCGAAGACGGAACCGATCAGCGCGACACCGAGGGTGGCGCAGACGCCGACCGTGACCGAGGCGCGGGCCCCGTAGACCGTGCGCGTGTACACGTCGCAGCCCTGCCCGTTGAAGCCGAAGGGGTGGCCCGGCTGGGAACCCTCCTGGGCCTTGGCGAGATCGCACTGGAGCGGGTTCTGGGTGGCGATCAGCGATGGCCAGATGGAGATGACGACCAGGAAGAGGATGACCAGGCCGGAGACGATGAAGATCGGGTTGCGCCGCAGATCGCGCCAGGCGTCGGACCACAGACTGCGGGCCCTCTCGGCGGACCCGGTGCCCGTCGGGCCACCGGGTGCCCGTCCGCCGGAGGCGGCTGACGCATCCAGCTCCAGCGTCGTCCCCTCGCTGGTCGCGAGGTCCATCGCGCCTCCCGCTCCGGTGGGAGCGATGGCCGCGTCATCGAAGTTCGGCTGCTGCGACTCAGGCATACCGGATCCTCGGGTCGAGAACGGCGTACAGAAGGTCGACCAGCAGATTCGCCAGCAGGAAGACGATGACGAGCACGGTCACAAAGCCGACGACGGTCTGGGTGTTCTGGCGCAGAATGCCCTGGTAGAGCTGGTATCCGACGCCGTGGATGTTGAAGATGCGCTCGGTGACGATCGCGCCGCCCATCAGGGCGCCGATGTCGGTGCCGATGAAGGTGACCACCGGGATCAGTGAATTGCGCAGCAGATGACGGCTGATCACACGCCCTCTGGGGAGCCCTTTCGCCTTGGCGGTTCGGACGTAGTCGGAGCGGGCGTTCTCGGCGATCGAGGTCCTGGTGAGCCGGGTGACGTACGCGAGAGAGACCGAGGCGAGCACAAGTCCGGGGATGAGCAGCTCGCCCATGGGCGCCTCCGGTGAGACGGCGGGTTTGATGACGCCCCACTCGACGCCCAGCAGCAGCTGGAGGATGAGACCGGTGACGAAGGTCGGGACCGAGATGACGACCAGCGTGAGCAGCAGCACGCTGGTGTCGACGGGACGGCCGCGCCGCAGGCCCGTGATCACACCGAGCGTGATGCCGATGACGATCTCGAAGACGATCGCGACGAGCGTGAGCCGGATGGTGACCGGGAAGGCCTCGCCCATCAGCTCGGTGACCTTCTGCCCGTTGAAGGCGGTGCCGAAGTCGCCGGTGAAGACATTGCCCATGTACGTCAGGTATTGCTGCCACACCGGCTTGTCGAGGCCGAACTCCTTGCGCAGCTGGGCGGCCGTCGCCGGGTCGCACTGCCGGTCGCCACAGAGGCCCGCGATGGGGTCGCCCATCACGTTCACCATGAGGAAGATCAGCAGTGTGGCGCCGAGGAAGACAGGGATCATCTGCAGCAGACGCCGGATCACGTAACGTCCCATAGAGGGCTCCGGGGGTCGTGGGAAGGGGTACGGCCCGGCGCGTAGGGCACGCCGGGCCGGTCGCCTTCCGCCGTCAGTTGACCTTGATCTCGTTGTAGACGGGGACGCTGAAGGGGTTCAGCGAGACGTTGGAGACACGCTCCGAGTAGCCGGCACTGCCGTTCTGGTACCAGAGCGGGATGGCGGCCATCTGGTCGCGTACGACCTCTTCGGCCTTCTGGAAGGTCTCGACGGCCTTCTTCGTGTTGGTCTCGGCGTTGGCCTCGTCGACGAGCTTGTCGAACTCCGGGTTGCTCCACAGGCCGTCATTGGACGAGGCCTTGGTGTAGTAGAGCGGCTGCAGGAAGTTCTGGATGAGCGGGTAGTCCATCTGCCAGCCGGCCCGGAAGGGACCGGGCATCTTGTGCTGCCCGATCTGGTTGCGGAAGTCGGCGAAGGTGCCGACCGGGTTGCCGACGCACGCCGTGTCGTTGCCCAGCACGTTGTTGATGCTGTTGCAGACGGCGTCGACCCACTCCTTGTGCGAGCCGGTGTCCGCGTTGTACGAGAGCTTCAGCTGGCCGCCGGGGATGCCGCCGCCTTCGGTGACCAGCTTCTTCGCCTCGGCGGCGTTGTACTCGCAGGCGTCACCGCACAGGGTCTCGCTGAAGCCGCCGTCCGCGCTGAGTACGGGCGAGGTCCAGTCCTTCGCGGGCGTACGCGTCTTCTGGAAGATGGTGTCGGTGATCTGCTCGCGGTTGATCGCCATGGACAGGCCCGTGCGGACCTTCGCGCTGTCCGGGGTGTTCCAGGCCTTGTTGTAGTAGGGGAAGGAGATGGTCTGGATAATGCCGGCCGGGGTGTTGATGTACCGGTCGCCGAGGTCCGCCCGCACATTCTTCAGCTGCGAGGCCGGCACATCGTCGACGAGGTCGAGGTTGCCCGCGGTCAGGTCGGTATAGGCGGTGTTGTTGTCCGTGTACACATTGAGGTCGACGCCGCCGTTCTGCGCCTTGTCGCTGCCCGGGTAGCCGTCCCACTTGCGCATCGACAGCTTCGAGCCCTTGGCGTACGAGTCGACGGTGTACGGGCCGTTGCCGACGGGCTTGGACAGCCAGGCGGCGTGGTCGTCGAAGAACGCGCTGGGCAGCGGGGAGAAGGCGGCGTAGCCGAGGGTGTCGGGCCAGGTGGAGAACTTCTGGGAGAGCTTGACCGTGAAGGTGTTGTCGTCGACGACCTTGAGCCCGGAGAGGGTCTCGGCGGTGGGCCGGCCCTGCTCCGGGTGGACCTGCTTGTAGCCCTCGATGTAGCCGAAGAAGTACGCGTTCTTCTGGTTGTTCTTGAGGTTGGCGCCGTAGTTCCACGCGTCCACGAAGGACTTGGCGGTGACCTTCTCGCCGTTGCTGAAAGTCCAGCCGTCTTTGACGATGACCGTGAAGTTTGTGGAGTCTGCCGTGCTGATCTTCTCGGCGAGCATGTCCTTGGCCTCGCCGGTCTTCGGGTCGTACCGCTTGAGTCCACGGAAGAGCATGTCGAGGACCTTGCCGCCCTGCACCTCGTTGGTGTTCGCGGGCTCCAGCGGGTTCTGCGGGTCGCCCCACGAGGAGCTCACGATCCCGTCGGCACCACCACCGCTGTCGCTGCCGCCGCCGCAGGCCGTCGCCGCGAGGGCGAGCGCCACGGCGCATGCGGCCCATCCGGCGTGCGCGGCTCCACGCATGAGGTGCCTCCAGTCCTAAGTCTCGCTTAGGCCCAAATATCACCTTCTACGCCATGGCGCGCATATTCTCATCCACCGTCCGGACGAGCGTCCGGCCCGGCCCGACATGGGCGCGGACGCGGTCCGCCTCGTCCCGGCAGTCGCACAGCGTCAGCCTGGCCGACGGCGCGGGTCCGCGGTGACGCAACGTGCTTTCCGGCGCCCACGCGAACGGACCAGGGTGCTCCACAAGAAACGTCCCGGGCGCCATCAGGGCGCCCGGGACGTTGTCACGCGGCCCTCAGTCGTCCGAGCCGTTTCCTTCCTCGAGCGCCGCGAGCGCCGGGTCCAGGATCACGTCCTCGACGCGGCCCTCGGTCGTCGGCTCCTCCGGGAAGTGGCAGGCCGTCAGGTGACCCTCCCTGTTTCCGGAGATCTGCACCAGCGGCGGCTCCTCGGTCGCGCACTTGTCCTGCGCCTTCCAGCAGCGGGTGCGGAAGCGGCAGCCGGACGGCGGCATGATCGGGGAGGGGACGTCACCGGAGAGGCGAATCCGCTCCTTCTTCGCAGCGTCGACGTCCGCCTCGGGCACAGCCGAGAGCAGGGCGTGCGTGTACGGGTGGCGGGGCCTGTTGTACAGGGAGTCGCGGTCGGCGACCTCCACCACCTTGCCCAGGTACATCACGGCCACGCGCTGCGAGAAGTGCCGCACGATCGCGAGGTCGTGGGCGATGAACAGGAAGGCGATACCCAGCTCGTCCTGGACCTTCTGCAGCAGGTTGACGACCTGCGCCTGGATCGACACGTCCAGCGCGGAGACCGGCTCGTCGGCGACGATCAGCTTCGGCTCGAGCGCGAGCGCCCGCGCCACACCGATGCGCTGGCGCTGGCCGCCGGAGAACTCGTGCGGGAAGCGGTTGTAGTGCTCCGGGTTGAGACCCACGGTTTCCAGGAGCTCCTGCACCCGATTCTCGCGCCCGCCGGGCGGGTTGATGCCGTTGACCTCCATCGGGCTCTTGATGATGGTGCCGACGGTCTGCCGCGGATTGAGCGACGAGAACGGGTCCTGGAAGATCATCTGGATCTCGGACCTGATCGGCGCCAGCTGCCTGCGGCCGGCGTGGGTGATGTCCTGCCCGGCGTAGGTGATCCTGCCGCCGGTCGGTTCCAGCAGCCGGGTGATCAGCCGGCCGGTCGTGGACTTGCCGCAGCCGGACTCACCGACGAGACCGAGGCTCTCGCCCGCGTACACGGACAGGTCGATCCCGTCGACCGCCTTGACGGCGCCGACCTGACGCCTGAAGGGGAAGCCGCCGTAGATCGGGAAATGCTTGGTCAGGCCCTCGACGGTGAGCAGTGGCTCGCCCCGGTCGGTTGCCCCATCGGATGTTCCCTGCTGCTTAGGCAGAGTGACGTTCTCGCTCATGTCTCTGCGTCTCCCTAGCCCAGCCGGGGCTTGATCTGATCGATGAAGATGGTCTGCTTCTGCTCCACCGTGAGATGGCAGGCAGCGGCCCGCCCCTCGGCCAGCAGCGGCCGCTCACCCGAGCACCGCGAGTCGCCCACCTTGTCGGTGAAGGTGCAGCGCGGGTGGAAGGCGCAGCCGGAGGGCGGGTTGAGCAGGCTCGGCGGGGTGCCGGGGATCGGCGTGAGCGCTTCGTCGATGTCGCCCCCGAGGCGCGGCATCGAGCTCAACAGACCCCAGGTGTACGGGTGCTGGGGCGCCTGGAGCACCTCGCGGACGCTGCCGCGCTCCACCGCCCGCCCGGCGTACATCACCAGCAGGTCGTCGGCCATGTTGGCAATGACGCCCAGGTCGTGGGTGATGAAGATGATCGCCGACCCGAACTCCTGCTGGAGGTCCTTGAGCAGGTCGAGGATCTGCGCCTGCACGGTCACGTCGAGCGCGGTGGTCGGCTCGTCGGCGATCAGCAGGTCGGGGTTGCAGATGAGCGCCATGGCGATCATCGCGCGCTGGCGCATACCGCCGGAGAACTGGTGCGGGTAGTCGTTGAAACGCAGCGCGGGCTGCGGAATACCGACCTTGTCCAGCATCTCGATGGCCCGCGCCTTCGCCTCCCTCCTGGAGGCGCCGGTGTGCTTCATGTACGGCTCGGCGATCTGCCGGCCCACCGTGTAGTACGGCGAGAGCGCCGTCAGCGGGTCCTGGAAGATCATCGCGACCTTGTTGCCGCGGAGCTTCTCCAGCTCCTTCTCGGGCGCGTCGGTCAACTCCTGGCCGTCGAGGCGGATCGATCCGTCGACGGCGCTGGTCTTGGGGTTGTGCAGACCGAGGACGGTCAGGTTGGTGACGGACTTGCCGGAGCCCGATTCGCCCACGATGCCCAGCGTCTTGCCGCGCTCGACATCGAAGGAGAGGCCGTCGACCGCGTTGACGATGCCGTCCTCGGTGGAGAACCGCACCCGCAGGTCGCGGACCGAGAGGAAGGCCTCCGGCCCGGTCGGGGCCGGTGTGTCTTCGGTCTTGGTCAGTGTGGTCACGGTCGTTCTCCTAGGCGAGGCGCACGCGCGGGTCGATGTAGGCGTAGGCGAGGTCCACGATGATGTTCAGGATCAGGATGAAGAAGGCTCCGAACAGCATCACGCCCATCGTCAGCGGCAGGTCCTTGGTCAGTGACGACTCCACCGCGAGGCGGCCGATGCCGGCCAGGTCGAAGGTGAACTCGGTGACCACCGCGCCCGCGAGGAGTCCGCTGAGGTCCATGCCGAGGATGGTGACGATGGGAGTGAGGGAGCCGCGCCAGGCGTACCGGAAGAAGACGTACCGCTGTCGCATGCCCTTGGCCCGCGCGGTACGGACATGCTCTTCCTGCAGCTGCTCGATCATGGTGGAGCGCGCCATACGCGTGTACTGGGCGGTGAAGATCGTCGCCATCACGGCCCAGGGGATCAGCATGCCGACGGCCCAGCCGACCGGATCGTCCGTGAACGGAACGTACTTGGGATTGTCCATCCAGCCGGTGCTGTAGACGAGGATGCCAAGAACGATCGGCCCCAGGAAATAGATCTGGAACGAGCTGAGCACCATCGAGGCGCCACTGACGACCTTGTCGACCACAGTGCCGCGCTTCCAGGCGGCGAGCAGACCCGAGCCGAGTCCCAGCAGCAGGAAGATGACCAGACCGCCGACGGTCAGCGACAGCGTCAACGGGAAGCGGTCCATGATGGAGTCCCAGACGAAGTTGCCGGTGTCGAACGAGACTCCCAGGCAGGGCGCGGCGCAGTGACCGACGGCGAAGTCGCGGCCGGCCACGATGCCGACCATGAAGTCCCAGAACTGAACCGAGATCGGCTTGTCGAGGCCGAGGTTCTCGCGGATGACCGCGATGTTCTCCGGCGTGCAGTTTCTGCCGCAGGAGAGCTGTGCGAAGTCCTGGGGGATCGTATAGAACAGGAAGAACGTGAAGGCGCCGATCAGGAACATGATGACGACGGCGCCGGTCAACCTGCGGATGAGGAACTGAAGCATCGCGGGAGGCTGCTCTCTTCGGAAGCGGCGGGGTTGTGAGGGGTGAGGGTCCGTGGGGGTGCGCTCCGCCTGGCGCACACCCCCACGGATCAGCCGTGACTCGGTGTTACGGCTGGATCAGGTACAGGTCGTTGATGTCGATGTAGCTCGACTCGGTGCTGTACTTGGCGCCGCCGACGTTCGAGCCGGACAGCTGGATCTGCTTGGAGTAGTAGACGGGGGCAGCCGGGTTGATCTCCTCCACGATGCGGTGGTGGATCTCCTCCCACTTCTTGGCGGCGGCCGCGGGCTCCAGCGTCAGGGCCTCGTTGATGCCCTGGGTGACCTGCTCGTCCTTGATGTGCGAGTAGTTGGGGGCACCGTCGGCGACCAGGTCACCGTCGTAGACCGGGGTGACGACCGTGCCCGGGGACGGCCAGTCCTGGCCCCAGCCGGTCATGTAGAGGTCGTACGGGTTGTTGAGCTTGCCGACCTGCTCGTAGAAGGTGGCGCGGTCGATCTCCTTGGCCTGGACGTCGAAGCCGATCTTGTTGAGCGCGTCCTTGACGATGACCATCTGCTTCTGGCCACGCGGCGTGTTGGAGTAGGCGTAGGAGAGCTTCGTGCCCTGCTTGACGCCCGCCTCCTTCAGCAGCTCCTTGGCCTTGGCCGGGTCGCCGTTGGGCTTCTTCAGCTTGCCGTACGGGTCGTACGTCGGGTCGAAGCCCGGCAGGGTCGGCGCGAACAGACCGCCGGCGAGCTCGCCGCCGTACTTCCCGCCGTCAGCCTGGATCATGGACTGGCTCGGGATCGCGTAGGTGATCGCGTCGCGGATCTTCTTGTCCTTCAGACGGTCCAGGTTGAAGGACATCTGCCAGACGTAGGGCTGGTAACCCTTGACGGTGCGCTTGTTGACCGCCGCGTTGCCGACCACGGCCTGCATCTGGGCCGGGTCGACCGGGTCCGTGAACTGGATGGCGTTCTTGGCGTCGCCCTGGTCGGCGATCAGACGCTTGGTCTGGCTGGCCTGGTCGATGGTCGTGGTGAAGTTGTAGCCGTCGACGTACTGGTGGCGCACCGAGTCCGTCTTCGGGTCCCAGTTGGTGTTCTTCACCAGCGTCATGGACTTGCCGGCCTTGTACTCAGCGATCTTGTACGGGCCCAGTGACTTCGGGGCCTTGTCGTACTTCTCCTGCGTGTCCGCCTTCTGGGGCACGATGGCGTAACCGGCCATGGCCAGCGCCTGCGGGAGGTCGGGCTGCGGGGCCTTGAAGTTGAAGACGACCGTCTTCGCGTCCGGGGTCGCAAGGATGCTGTCCGGCAGGTGCTTGCCCTTGTACGGACCGTCCGGCAGCGCCTCGCGGTACTTGCCGCCGGAGAGCCAGTCCTGGATGTAGGTCGGACCGTCGAAGATGACCTTCGAGTACATCCGCTCGATGGTGTGACGGACATCGGCGGACGTGATGACGTTGCCGTCCTGGTCCTTGATGCCGTCCTTGAGGGTGTACGTCCAGGTCTTGCCGCCGTTGGAGGACTTGCCGGAGTCGGTGGCGACGTCGCCGACGACGGTCAGGTTGCCCTTGTCGTCCTCCTGGAAGTTGGTCAGACCGCGGTGGACAAGGTTGGCGAACTGGCCCGCGTCACTGACGTAGATCTGGCCCGGGTCCATGTGGGTCAGGTCCGACTCCATGTAGACGTTGATGGTGCCGCCGGGCTTGGCACCCGGAATCTCTGCCGCGGGACCGTTGGAGGCAGCGGCGTCGCCGTAGGCGACAGGCGTCGACTGCGACGCGGCGTCCTCCTTGGACTTGGACTCGTCCTTGGCGTTGTTACCGCTGTCCTTGGAGCAGCCGGTAAGCGCCAGCGAGCCGGCCGCGACGGCGACGACTATGGCGCGTGCGGAGCGCGATTGAATGGGCTTCATGATGCTCGTTGCACCTACCTGTCCGTTGTTATCCAGAAGAGCTGCCTGACCGTCCGGTTGCCCGGCGCGGGGGCGGCAGCCACCCCCGCCCATGGACGTCACCGTCCGGTCTTGGGGTCGAACGCGTCCCGGACCGAGTCGCCAAGAAGGTTGAAGGCGAGAACGAAAACCACCATGGCGACGCCCGGGAAGAACATGAACGCAGGGTCCTGCTCGTAGATGTTGGCGCCGATCGCGAACATCCGGCCCCAGTCAGGGGTCGGCTCCACGAAGCCGACACCGACGTACGAGAGGAAGGCGATGCTCAGGATGGAGCTGGGCAGCAAGTAGGTGCCCTGCACCAGGATCGGGGTGACGATGTTCGGGAGGATCTCCTTGCGCACGATCCGCCACCGCGAGGCGCCCGAGACCTTGGCCGCCTCCACGAACTCCCGCTCACGCAGGGACAGTACGGAGCTGCGTACCAGACGGGCCATGCCCATCCAGCCGAGGAACCACATCACCAGGATGATCGCGACGGCGCGCAGGTAGGTGGGGGTCTCGTCCGACGGAGAGACGAACAGCGCGGTCACGACGGGCATGAAGGCGATGAAGAACAGCTGGTTCGGGAAAGCCAGGAAGAAGTCGGTCACCCGGCCCAGCCAGTAGTCGACCTTGCCGCCGAAGTAGCCACCCACCATGCCGATGACAACGCCCGTGAGCACGCTGAGGAGTGTCAGGACGAGGGCCATGTACAGCGAGGTGCGCATGCCGTAGAGCAGCATGGTGAACACGTCGCGGCCCAGGTTGGGTTCGACACCGAACCAGAAGTCTCCGGAGATGCCGCCGAGGCTCCCGGTGGGCATCGCGAAGTCGTCGAGCAGGAACGGATAGTCCGGTTCCTGGGCGTAGAGCGTGTAGGGGTTCTTGCCGTACAAGGCGGAGATCACCGGGGCCAGCGCCGAGATGGCGAAGAAGAAGAGCACCACTACGGCGGAGACCATGCCCGTGCGGTCGCGCTTGAAGCGCGTCCACATCAGCTGGCCGGGTGAGCGGCCGACAAGGGTCTTGCTGTCCGCGGCATCGGTCTTGGTCGCGGTCTCTTTGTCCAAGGTGACAGAGGCGTCGCTGGCCTCGGTCTCAATTGGACTGGTCATGATGTGTCCATTCACGGGTGTCGGGTGACCCGCGTTCCCGCGCGCTATGACGGTCGAGTGGTTGTACTCGAACCGTTATGGCTGCCGCGTGACGATCCCTCCGCTGCCGTCCGCCACCCTCGACGGGTGCGGCCGCATGAACTCTCGCCTGAGGGAGTACCCGCGGGCGAGATGGCTGGAAAAGAGCGTCGATCGGGATGGGTTCCACCCCCAGGAGCGCGAGCCGAGCGGTTGACCGGGTGTCAGAATCGCCGGCCGCTGCCGGCGACCTGAGCGGATGAATCGCGCTGGAAGAGTCCAGTCGTACGAGCCATCTGCGACGACCCGACCCCACTGGCGCTCGTGGCACCGCGCATGGGTTCCTCCTCATGAGTCCACTTGTCACTACAAGAGAGGCACATCTACGCGCGCTGACACCCCTGACAGCGGACACGTCGAGTACCCCGTGTGCTCGTGAGTCGGCGCTCCCCAAAAGCGCTTGACCCGTTGACCCGAGCTCAATGGAGCCAACTATTGGGTAAGTTCAGGCTGTAAACCACACTTAAAGCATCTCGTTTTGACAACATCACCTCACCCCAGAGGCCCAAAATTCGGACAAAGGGATCGCAGACAGACACCCGCGAAACGGACTGTTAATACAGGTTTCCGGTGTGCAACGTCCGATAGCCGAACGGAGGGGGTAGGAAATCCAGTTGACGGACCGCCTCCGGCCCGTCCACTCCCCCGCCGGTTCTCCGATGGCGTGGACACACGCGAACGGCCCGGACGACCCCACTCGTGGGTTCGTCCGGGCCGTCTCCGGTCAGGCGTGCCGACGGGCGTCCGCGGAGCGTCAGTTGCGCTTGGCGCGGGAGGCCGTGCGGCCGCGCTCCTTCTGGTCCAGGACGACCTTGCGGATACGGACCGTCTCCGGGGTCACCTCGATGCACTCGTCGTCGCGGCAGAACTCCAGCGACTGCTCCAGGGAGAGCTTGCGCGGCGGGACGACGTTCTCCGTCGTGTCCGCGGAAGCCGCACGCATGTTGGTGAGCTTCTTCTCCTTGGTGATGTTCACGTCCATGTCGTCGGCGCGCGAGTTCTCGCCGATGATCATGCCCTCGTAGACCTCGGTGCCGGCCTCGGTGAAGATGACACCCCGCTCCTGGAGGTTGATCATCGCGAACGGCGTCACGGTGCCGGCGCGGTCCGCGACCAGCGAGCCGTTGTTACGGGTGCGCAGCTCGCCGAACCAGGGCTCGTGGCCCTCGAAGATGGAGTGCGCGATGCCCGTGCCGCGGGTCTGGGTCAGGAACTCCGTACGGAAGCCGATGAGTCCACGGGACGGGACGATCCATTCCATGCGGATCCAGCCCGAGCCGTGGTTGGTCATCGTCTCCATACGGCCCTTGCGGGTCGCCATCAGCTGTGTGATGGCGCCGAGGTGCTCCTCCGGCGAGTCGATCGTCATGCGCTCGATCGGCTCGTGCGTCTTGCCGTCGATCTGCTTGGTGACCACCTCGGGCTTGCCGACAGTCAGCTCGAAGCCCTCACGGCGCATCTGTTCGACCAGGATCGCCAGCGCGAGCTCACCACGGCCCTGGACCTCCCAGGCGTCGGGGCGCTCGGTGTCCAGGACGCGGAGCGAAACGTTACCGATGAGCTCGCGGTCCAGGCGATCCTTCACCTGGCGGGCAGTGACCTTGTGGCCCTTGCCGCCCTTGCCGACCAGCGGCGAGGTGTTCGTACCGATGGTCATCGAGATCGCGGGCTCGTCGACCGTGATCAGCGGGAGCGCGATCGGGTTCTCGGGGTCGGCCAGAGTCTCGCCGATCATGATGTCCGGGAATCCGGCGACCGCGCAGATATCGCCCGGGCCCGCCTTCTCGGCCGGCTTGCGGGTCAGCGCCTCGGTCATCAGCAGCTCGGTGATGCGGACATTGGACTTCGTGCCGTCACGCTTGATCCACGTAACGGTCTGGCCCTTGCGCAGCTCGCCCTGCTCGACGCGGCACAGCGCGATACGGCCGAGGAAGTTGTCGGCGTCCAGGTTGGTGACGTGGGCCTGGAGCGGCGCGGCGTCGTCGTACTCGGGGGCCGGGACGTGCTCGAGGATGGTGCTGAAGAACGGCTCGAGGCTGTCGCTGTCCGTCGGGACGGTGCCATCCTCCGGCTTGGTCAGCGAGGCGACGCCGTCACGGGCGCAGGCGTAGACGATCGGGAACTCGATCTGCTCCTCGTCCGCGTCCAGGTCCAGGAACAGGTCGTAGGTCTCGTTGACGACCTCGTCGATCCGGGAGTCCGGGCGGTCCGTCTTGTTGATGCAGAGGATGACGGGCATCCGGGCCTGCAGCGCCTTGCGGAGCACGAAGCGGGTCTGCGGAAGCGGGCCCTCGGAGGCGTCGACGAGCAGGACGACCGCGTCGACCATCGACAGACCGCGCTCCACCTCGCCACCGAAGTCGGCGTGGCCGGGGGTGTCGATGATGTTGATGTTGATCGGGGCCCCGCCGGCCTTGGGGTGGTACTTCACGGCGGTGTTCTTGGCCAGGATCGTGATGCCCTTCTCACGCTCCAGGTCGTTCGAGTCCATCATGCGGTCGTCGAGGTGCTCGGCGGCATGCGCGGCGAACGCGCCGGCCTGCTTCAGCATGGCGTCGACCAAGGTGGTCTTGCCGTGGTCGACGTGGGCGACGATGGCAACGTTACGGATGTCGTGGCGCGTGGGCATGCTGACTAGCGCTTCTCTCGATCGTGGGATCAGGCGTCTGACGGTCGTAGCCTCGTCCGCCCGCCGGGCGGACACGCCACGGCTAGTCCTATGGTACGGGGCCGCCGCGTCCGGGGCTTCCCGGCCCGATCGGGAGAGGAATCGTGGAGCACTGGGGGGTGCTGAAGCGCGCAGTCGAGCGGGGTCAAAAGCCCGGGTCGAGGGTGATCACGATCTTGCCCGCCGACGACGCCGGCGGGCAAGGGACTTGAGCCGGTTCTAAGGTTCTGACCTGCTACTTCTTGGTAGCCTTGGGCTTCTTGAAGCCAATGTCCTGGTAGCGGGGAGCGGCGAAGCCGAAGGCGCCCGCGTTGGCCACCCGGGCCTTGGCCGCAACCAGCTCGGGGCGCTGGTAGAGCGGGATGGATCCGGCCGCGGCCCAGATCCGGGCGTCGGCCCTGCGCACCAGGTCGCGGGCGGCGTCCTCGTCCAGCTCGGCGGCCGCCTGGTCGAAGAGCTGGTCGATGTGGTCGGAGCCGACGCGGGTGTAGTTCTGCTCCACCAGCAGTGAGCCGTCGGTGGCGGGCACGGGCTTGGCGAAGATCGGGCGGGCGTCGGTCGCCGGGTAGGCGGTGGCGGGCCAGGAGTACAGCGCCAGGTCGTAGTCGCCCGATGCGATGTGGTCCTTGAAGTAGCTGTCGTCGGCGACCTTGGTGATCTCGGTGCGCACACCGATGCGGTTCAGCATCTTCGCGATCTTGTCGCCCACAGTGCGCAGTGCCTCGGAGCCATGGCCCGAGGGGAGGACGAAGCGCAGGGTGAGCGGCTTGCCGTCCTTGCCGATCGGGCCGCCCGCCCGGGCGGGGGCGGCCGTGCCGCGCGGGGCGTACGCTCCGGCGAGGCCTCCCTGCTTCTCGGCGGCGTTCGTCCGGGGTCTGGTCGCGGGGTCGTCGTCGAGGGGCTCGGCCGCGGCGGGGGCGGGCGCGAGGACACGCGTCCCGCTGCTGCCGGACTCGGGGCCGTGGCCGCCGCCGGCGGCGGGCTTGTCGTCGCCGACGATGTAGAGCCCGTCGGCGGAAGCCTTGTCGTCGGCCTTCTTCGACTCGGCCTTCTTCGACTCGGCCTTCTTCGACTCGGCCTTCTTCGACTCGGCCTTCTTCGACTCGGGCGTGCTGGGCGACGGCTTCTTGTCGCCCTCGCCCTCGCCGCCCGCCTTGGCCGGGTCGGGCTTCATGCGCGCTCCGGCGGGCGTCCAGCCGGCGTCGGCCAGCAGTGCCTGCGCCTCCTTCGTGTCCTGCTCGCCGAGCGCTGCGCTGTTGTCGGCGTACGCCCGCTGCCCAGCCAGTGCCAGATGGCTGCCGGGCGGGGAGGCAGGCAGGCCGAGCGGGGTCAGTACGGTCTCGGCCAGTTCCTTGCGGTTGATCGCGCGGGCCACAGCGCGGCGCACCCGGTCGTCGGCGAGCGGTCCCTTCTCGCCATTCAGCGCGAGCTGGGTGTACACGGGCTCCAGCGACTTACGGACCACGTAGCCGCGCAGGGCGGTCTGCTCGTTGGCGTTCTCCTTGAGCGGCTGGCCGCCGGCGCTCTTCTTCTCCCGTGTCGCGAGGGCGATCCGGTCCGCGGTGCCCCGGTCGACCTCAGCGAGATCGATGCTGCCCGCGGCGAGCGCGGCGGCGCGCTGCTCGCGCGGAACGGCGGTCAGCACCAGCCGCTCCAGCTTGGCCCGCTCCCCCCACCAGCGGGGATTGCGTACGAGAGTGGTCGTGCCCGCCGCGCGGTCGACGGACCTGAGGTTGAACGGGCCGGCCATCACCTTGAGCGTGTTGCGGGCCCCGTCGTTGAAGGAGGCCGGGGTGCCAGTGACCTCCCTCGGGTAGAGCGGGGTGAAGAGGGACCGCCAGTCCGCGTACGGCTTCCTGAAGGTGATCTTGACCTCGAGGTCGTTGGCGCCGCGCTCGATCTTCTCGATCCGTTCGTAGCCGGCGTTGCGCGCGGTCCAGTACGCGGAGTCCTTGCCGCTCAGCGCGCGCCACTGCGAGGCGAAGTCGGCCGCGCCGATCTCCCGGCCGTCGCTCCACACCGCCTCCTGGTTGAGCTTGTAGAGGACGACCTGCTTGGGCTCGCGCTTGACGATCTCGGCGGACTCGACGTAGTCGGGGTTGCGCTGCGGACGGCCGCTCGGGTCGAGGGTGAAGAGTAGAGGGAGCACGGCCCCGGCGATACGCGTCGTGGCGGCGTCCGCGTCGGCCTGGAAGGCGTTGAGCGTGGTGGGCAAGGCATCGATCGCCCAGCGCAGCGTCCCTCCGTCGGCGACCAGGTCGCGCCCGGCCGGCGCGATGTCCTGGGCCACGGCGGTGCCGGTGTCGGACTCGCCCGAGCTGCAGCCCGACAGTACGGGTAGAGCGAGCACCCCGCTGGTGAGCAGCGCGACAGAGCGGAGCGTGCGGGGGCATGTCCTCCCGCGTGGCGCGTCGACCTTGGACATGACTTGTACCTCTTCATCCAATTTTGCGGATTATTGAGATGATCACACTGATTCCCGTCCACTGAAGTAGAAGGAGCGCAACAGGTGGCGGCGACACGACGTGACCAGCACCAAGGTCACCCGTGCGGCCCAACGCAGAACCGGGCAGAACTCCACTTAAAGGGAGAAAATGGGGGTAGTGATATCCGAACCACGAGGGGCGCGCTGAAAGCGCATGCGCCGGGAATCCCTGCACGTCCCTTCACAAGCGGGGACGTGACGCGCGACACTCGCAGGCGCATGAGTCATGCCACCGCACCCTGCGGAAGTGAGGGCAAGTCATGTCCCAGCAGGAAGATCTGACGGCGATGCAGCGGCGCCTGGACGAGCTGGTCCAGCGTGTCGGAGACCTAGAGCGGACCGTCGATCAGCTACGTGGCGCCGGCCCGGCCACGACCGCCGAGCCGATCACACCGGCCCGCCCCGAACTGGTCACCATTCCCGACGTCCCGTACAACAACGCGCTGTGGACGGATTCGGACGACGAGGGCCTCGGCGTCCGAGACCGGCGCGCTCCCTAGGAGACCTCGTTGGCCACAGGTACTGAACCACCACAAGTCAATACGGGCGTGCACGGTGCCGCGCGCGCCGCCATCGGCCCCCGCCATCTGCGTAGCGACCGCTGGTGGCTGTCGCCCGCCCTGACCGCCGCCGGGCTGCTCGCCTTCGTCGTCTACTCGACCTGGCGGGCATTCGCCAACTCCGACTACTACGCGGCACCGTATGTCTCGCCGTTCTACTCGCCCTGCCTCGCGGAGAACTGCGCGCCGATGCGGGGTGGCCCCAACTGGGAGATCTTCGGCAGCTGGTGGAGCCTGTCCCCCGCCCTGCTGATCCTGATCTTCCCGCTGGGCTTCCGGCTGACCTGCTACTACTACCGCAAGGCGTACTACCGGGGCTTCTGGGCCTCGCCCCCGGCCTGCGCGGTCGCCGAGCCGCACAAGAAGTACACCGGCGAGACCCGCTTCCCGCTGATCCTGCAGAACATCCACCGGTACTTCTTCTACGCGGCGATTCCGGTCGCCTCAATCCTCACGTACGACACCGTGCTCGCCTTCCGCGACGAGCACTACGAGTGGGGCCATATGGGCCTCGGCACCCTCGTCTTCCTGGTCAACATCGTGCTGATCTGGGCGTACACCCTGTCCTGCCACTCCTGCCGGCACATCATCGGCGGCCGGCTGAAGCACTTCTCCAAACACCCGGTGCGCTACCGCCTGTGGGGCTGGGTCGGCAGGCTGAATGAGCGCCACATGCTGCTCGCATGGGCTTCGCTGATCAGCGTCGCGCTCGCCGACTTCTACGTCTATCTCGTCGCGTCCGGTGCCTTCGACGATCCGAGGTTGTTCTGACATGACGCAACTCGAACGACAGCAGTGGGACGTCGTGGTGGTGGGCGCGGGCGGCGCGGGCCTGCGGGCGGCCATTGAGGCGCGCGAGCGGGGCGCCCGTACGGCGGTCATCTGCAAGTCCCTCTTCGGCAAGGCCCACACCGTGATGGCCGAGGGCGGCATCGCCGCCTCCATGGGCAATGTGAACCGCGGGGACGGCTGGCAAGTGCATTTCCGCGACACCATGCGCGGCGGGAAGTTCCTCAACCAGTGGCGGATGGCGGAACTGCACGCGCGTGAGGCGCCCGACCGGGTCTGGGAGCTGGAGACCTGGGGCGCACTCTTCGACCGCACGGCCGACGGGAAGATCTCCCAGCGCAACTTCGGCGGGCACGAGTACCCGCGGCTCGCGCACGTCGGCGACCGCACCGGCCTGGAGCTGATCCGTACCCTCCAGCAGAAGATCGTCTCGCTCCAGCAGGAGGACAAGGCCGAGTTCGGGGACTACGAAGCCCGGTTGAAGGTCTTCCAGGAGTGCACGGTCACCCGGGTCCTCAAAGA
The DNA here is from genome assembly GCF_053599675.1 of Streptomyces sp. NPDC000880. NCBI lineage: Bacteria > Bacillati > Actinomycetota > Actinomycetes > Kitasatosporales > Streptomycetaceae > Streptomyces > Streptomyces sp. NPDC000880. Next base: position 76,283 of record NZ_JBSFMS010000008.1, read on the forward strand.
TGGGGAGAGCGTGTCCGGGACCTTCTGCTACGAGCGGGAGTCCGGGCGCTTCTTCGTGCTGGAGGCCCCCTCCGTGGTGCTGGCCACCGGCGGTATCGGCAAGTCCTTCAAAGTGACGTCCAATTCGTGGGAGTACACCGGCGACGGGCACGCGCTGGCGCTGCTCGCGGGCGCACCGCTGCTCAACATGGAGTTTGTGCAGTTCCATCCGACCGGAATGGTCTGGCCGCCTTCGGTGAAGGGGATCCTCGTCACCGAATCGGTGCGCGGCGACGGCGGTGTGCTGCGCAACTCCGAGGGCAAGCGGTTCATGTTCGACTACGTACCCGATGTCTTCAAGGAGAAGTACGCGCAGTCGGAGGAGGAGGGCGACCGCTGGTACGAGGACCCGGACAACAACCGGCGTCCTCCCGAGCTGCTGCCGCGCGACGAGGTGGCCCGCGCCATCAACTCCGAGGTCAAGGCCGGCCGCGGCTCCCCGCACGGCGGCGTGTTCCTGGATGTCTCGACCCGGATGCCGGCCGATGTCATCCGGCGTCGGCTGCCGTCGATGTACCACCAGTTCAAGGAGCTGGCGGACGTCGACATCACGGCGGAGGCGATGGAGGTAGGACCGACCTGTCACTACGTGATGGGCGGCATCGCCGTCGAGTCCGACACCGCGGCCGCGGTCGGAGTTCCCGGGCTGTTCGCGGCGGGCGAGGTCGCGGGCGGGATGCACGGCTCCAACCGGCTCGGCGGGAATTCGCTGTCCGACCTGCTGGTCTTCGGCCGGCGGGCGGGTCTGCACGCGGCCGAGTACGCGGCAGGGCTCAGCGACCGCCCGGCGGTGGAGGACGGGCAGATCGACGCGGCCGCGGCGGAGGCGCTGCGTCCGTTCAGCGCCGAGGGACCGCAGCCGGGCGAGGAGAACGGGAAGCCGCCGGAGAATCCGTACACCCTCCATCAGGAGCTCCAGCAGACGATGAACGACCTGGTCGGCATCATCCGGCGCGGGGCGGAGATGGAGCAGGCGCTGGAGAAGCTGGCGGGTCTGCGGGTACGGGCGCGGCGTGCCGGGGTCGAGGGGCACCGCCAGTTCAACCCCGGCTGGCACCTCGCGCTGGACCTGCGGAACATGCTGCTGGTCAGCGAGTGCATCGCGCGGGCGGCGCTGGAGCGCACGGAGAGCCGCGGCGGGCACACCCGCGAGGACTGCCCGGCCATGGAGCGCGAGTGGCGGCGGGCCAATCTGCTGTGCCGGCTCATCGACCCCACCGGCGGTTTGGCGGCCACCGACCCGGTGCGCGGCCAGATCGCGCTCGTACGGAAGACGACCGAGCCCATCCGTCCCGACCTGCTCGCCCTCTTCGAGAAGGAGGAGCTGGTCAAGTACCTCGCCGAAGAGGAGCTCTACTAGTGAGCAGCTACACAGCGACCTTCAAGGTCTGGCGCGGTGATGCGGACGGCGGGGAACTGAAGGACTTCGCCGTCGAGGTCAATGACGGGGAGGTCGTCCTCGACATCATCCACCGCCTCCAGGCAACCCAGGCATCCGATCTCGCGGTCCGCTGGAACTGCAAGGCGGGCAAGTGCGGTTCCTGCAGCGCGGAGATCAATGGCCGGCCGGGGCTGATGTGCATGACCCGGATGTCGGTCTTCTCGCGCGAGGAGACGATCACGGTGACGCCGCTGCGGGCGTTCCCGGTGGTGCGGGACCTGGTGACGGATGTGTCCTTCAACTATACGAAGGCGCGCGAGGTGCCCTCGTTCGTGCCGCCGCCGGGGGTGCGTGCGGGTGAGTACCGGATGCAGCAGATGGATGTGGACCGCTCGCAGGAGTTCCGCAAGTGCATCGAGTGCTTCCTGTGCCAGGACACCTGCCATGTGGTGCGTGACCACGAGGAGAACAAGGCGGCGTTCGCCGGTCCGCGCTTTCTGATGCGGGTGGCGGAGCTGGACATGCACCCGCTGGACGCGGCCGCCGAGGCGGGCCTGGACCGCAAGAAGGCCGCCCAGGACGAGCACGGTCTGGGCTACTGCAACATCACGAAGTGCTGCACAGAGGTGTGCCCCGAGGGAATCAAGATCACCGACAATGCGCTGATCCCGCTGAAGGAGCGCGCGGTGGACCGGAAGTACGACCCACTGGTGTGGCTGGGCAACAAGATCAGGCGGCGGGGCGCGGAGGACTAGGGCGTGTTCTAGAGGTCCCTCCCCCAGAGCTTCGCCTGGGAGGTGCCCCCACCCCGCGACGCCTGGCACGCACTCCCCAGCTACCGCTGGGAGGTGCCCCCACGCGGTGTTGTCGTAAGTCGCCCGAGTACGCCCAGTACGAGGGCGATCTCTCCCGGACTTCGTCCGGGGGTGCCCCCACCGCCTTGCGATTGCACGCACCAGAGGCCGCAGGGCCCGCCCTGCGGGCGGACGGCGCTACTTCTAAAACACGCCCCAGCGGCTCCGGCGGGACTGCCGGACCGGCTGAGCCCGCAAGGATCGCCCGGGCCGGCGGGACCGCCAGGGCCCGCTGAGTCCGACGGATTCGCCCGGGCCGGCGGGACCGCCCCAGCCTTGTCGGACTCCGTCCCGTCGGCCTCCTCCGCCGCGAAGTCGAGACGCAGGGGGGCCGGCGGCGCTGAAGGCGGGGTCTCGTCGAGCAGGCGTCGTGGCCGCGCCGCCCGGCCCGGGCCGCCGGCCTTGTTGCGGGCGTCAGAACATGCTGAGCAACTGCTCGACGGTGGGCTCGGACGTCGAGTCCCCGTCGGGCAGGGCGAGTTCGAACCAGACCGTCTTGCCGAGCGGGGTCCGGCGCGAGCCCCAGGCCGCGCTCAGCAGGCCGACCAGTTGCAGTCCGCGGCCCCCCTCGTCGGTGTCGCGCGCCCGTCGTCGTCTTGGCTGGACCAGGCCCGAGTCCCACACCTCGCAGACCAGGGTGCGGTCGCGCAGCAGGCGCAGCCGGATCTCGCCCTCGCCGTACCGCAGCGCGTTGGTGACCAGCTCGCTGACCAGCAGCTCGACCGTGTCGACGAGTGCTTCGAGGTCCCAGGCGACCAGCTGGGCGCGGGCCAGTTCGCGGGCCCGGCCCACCGAGCGGGGCTCGCGCGGCAGCCGCCAGTCGCCGACGGCATCGACAGGCAGCCCCTGGATGCGGGCCATCAGGAGCGCGATGTCGTCCTCGCCGTGCCGGGTGTCGAGGGTGTTCAGCACATGGTCACAGACGTCCTCGAGGGGACGTACCGGATCGGTGAGCGCGGTGCGAAACGCGCGCAGCCCCTCGTCGAGGGGGTGGTCACGGGATTCGACCAGCCCGTCGGTGTAGAGCGCGAGCAGCGCACCTTCCGGGAGTTCGACCTCGACCTCTTCGAAGGGCTCGCCGCCCACCCCGAGCGGCATCCCCGGCGGCACGTCGAGCAGCAGCGCCTCCTCGCCGGGTTCGACGAGCACAGGCGGCAGATGGCCGGCGTTGGCGAAGGTGCAGCGACGAGTGACCGGGTCGTAGACGGCGTAGACACAGGTGGCGAGATAGACCTCTGAGAGGTCGGCCTCGCGGGATTTGTGGGCGACGCGCGAGGCCTGCTGCGCGCCGCTTGGGCTGCCGAGGCCGCGGGCGATCTCGTCGAGCGCGGAGAGCACTTCGGCCGGCTCCAGGTCCAGTAGCGCCAAGGTCCTTACGGCCGTGCGCAGTTCACCCATGGCGACCGCGGCCCGCAGCCCTCGCCCCATCACATCGCCCACCACCAGGGCGGTGCGGTGGCCCGGCAGTTCGATGACGTCGAACCAGTCCCCGCCCACTTCGGTGGCCGTGTTGCCCGGGAGATAACGGCAGGCGATGTCCAGGCCGGCGGCCTCGGGGTCTCCGGGCGGGAGCAGGCTGCGTTGGAGGATCAGCGCGCGCTCGTGTTCCCTGCGGTAGAGCCGGGCGTTGTCGATACAGACGGCGGCTCGGGCGGCGAGCTCGACGGCGAGCGCGCGGTCCCGTTCCCCGAAGGGCTCGCTGCCCTTCGTACGGGAGAACTGCACCAGGCCGACGACAGTGTCGTGCGCGACCATCGGCACCGCGAGCGTGGACTGGACGAGGGTGCCTTCCTCGCCCGGGATCGACTGGACCCGGGCGGTGCGCAGTGCGCCGGCGCAAGGCGAGTTGAAGGGATAGCGGTGGACCTCACCGACCGCGGTGGGGGTGCTTCCGTTGTGGCCGCAGCCCGGGGCTGCGACCAGTGGCGCGTCGGAGACGGCGCTGGCGAAGGCGACCCGGCGCAGCTCGGCGCTGCCGTCAGCCCTGCCGGGGGGAGCCTCGTCACCAGTGAGGAGGCCTTGATAGAGGTCGACCGATGCGAGGTCACAGAAGCCGGGGACGGCGACGTCGAGGAGTTCGCGGGCGGTGGTCTCCAGATCGAGGGAGTTGCCGATGCGGGCGCTCGCCTCATTGAGGAGGGCGAGGTTGCGGCGGGCGCTGGCGGCCTCGCGGGCGGCGTTGTGGCGGCGGGTCACATCGGTGGCGATTCCGGCCACGCCGATGGGACGGCCGGATCCGCTGTGCACCCGGTAGAGATTGATCGACCAGTGCCTGCGTTCCGTGCTGCCCGGCGCCGCTCCGACGATCTGGAGGTCGATGGCGGATTCGCCGGTCTCCAGGACCCGGCGCAGCGACGCGGTCATCCGCTCGGCCTCGGGGCGGGAGAGGTAGTCGTGGACGGTGCGTCCGCGGTGATCTTCGGCGGCGCCCCCGAAGACGGCGGTGAAGCGCTGGTTGGCGCGCTGCACGGTGAGGTCCGTGCCGAACAGGAGAAAGCCGAAAGGAGATTGGCCGAAAATAGCCTGCGAAGCGGCAAGATCGGTCTCGATCCGGCGCAGTGCGCGGACGTCCACGACGATACAGAGCGCAGCCTTGTCGCCGCTCTCCGTCTCGCTCGGCATCACATAGACCTCGGCGACGCCGTGCGCACCGCGCTGCCTCGGTATGCGGAAGGGGACCAGGCCGGTCCACTCCTTGCCGTCAAGGATCTCGGCCACGTGGCGGCGGCCGCGCGGGCGCAACTCGGCGGGCATGAAGACCTCGACCGGGTCCTTGCCCCTGACCTCGTCTGCAGTGATACCGAAGAGATCTACGGCACGCCGACTCCACTGGTCGACCAGCCCGTCCGGGCCGATCGAGAAAGAGGCAACCTTGATGTAGTCATAGATCGAGCCAGGCGGGCTGCTCTGCCATACGACACCGCTCGCCGTCTCAGGTATTTCGCTCACGCGACCGTCCCCTCCAGCTCACCGCACCGGACCGGCCATGACCGCAGTATTCAGCACTACGGCCCTGACCGACACGGCGTTCACGATCACAGCACGATCTCGTTCATTTTGAGCCGGGCCGGGCGTGATCGTTGTCCCTTCACACTTCTAACCAGTGAGAGGCAGCTCGAACCACACGGTCTTGCCGGTCCTCCCGCGCCGGGTGCCCCACCGGCGGGCAGTACAAGCCACCAGTTGCAGCCCGCGTCCTCCCTCGTCATCGGGCTCTGCGGCGCGTTCGGTGGGGGGATCCGGAAGCGGATCGGAGACTTCGACAAGCAGCCTGGGGGCGGTCTCACCAGGCTCGGGGCTGACCAGCCGGACACCGATCGGGCCCGATGTATACCGTAGAGAATTGGTCACCAGCTCGCTGACCAGGAGCACGGTGACATCACCTATGACCGGGTCCAGTCCCCAGGCGCGCAGGGTGTCGCGCACGACGTGCCGGGCGGTGCGCACGGCGTCGGGCTCGGCAGGGAAGGACCACTCGGCGACTTCGCCTTCGGTGTCGATCACACCGCTCACTTCCCAGACCGGCAGCAGACACACGCCCTATTTAGGACGGTTAATCAGCACATACCCGATATTCAGGGCGAGGTATCGCGGCGAGGGCAGCAATGGACGCACCGTCGCACGAACGGCGTATGCGTCAGTCGCGCGCGCCGTCCCGCTCGCTTTCGCGCAGCAGTCGCGCGGCCTCGGCCACGGCGGGCCGGTCCTGATCGAGCCAGTCGACGGCATCGGTCTCGTGCGGGGCCAGCCAACGCAGCGCGTCGTGGTCCTGGAGCGGCTGCGGCTCCCCGGAGAGCAGCCGGGCCGTCCACACCTGGAGGACGTAGCCGGGCCGCAGCCCCCACTCGCCGGGGATCCGCGCCAGCGGCTCCGTCTCGACGCCCAGCTCCTCGCGCAGCTCGCGCACCAGCGCCTGCTCGGGACTCTCCCCCGGCTCCAGCTTTCCGCCGGGCAGCTCCCACCGGCCGGCGAGCTCTTCGGGGGCGCTGCGGCGAGCGGCAAGCAGCCGCCCCCGCTCGAACACGGCCCCCGCCACCACCACTACACGACGCTCGTTCATGCGCCGGAGCGTACTTCGCGCCCGCCCGCGGCCCACCCGGCGCGGGTCGGCCGAAGCGGACCGGCCGAAGCAGACCGGTCGGCGCCGTGCGGCTAGGGTCTAACGACCGGATTGCCCCTAAGTTACCGGTATTGAGGCTAGCCGCCGAGGCGACCGGCATCCAACTCGGCCACGGTCTCGCCCACATAACCCGCTAGGGTGCGCGGCGGGTGCCGGATCAGCTCTTCTTGTGCCGAGAGCTCCTCCTTGGTCGCGATGAGCCCATTTCGTTGATAGAACTCGAAAAAGAGGCCGTAGCTGAAGCGTATGTGCGGTGGGTTGAAGCTGTGATTGCGTTCGTATTCCCCGAGATCGTCACCGACATAGACCACGTCCCGTCCCAGGCCTGCCGACCACGCCGCCGCGATGCTCGGGCCGGTCTGGACATCGGGCCCTACAAGGGAGTAGGCACGGCCTTCGAAACCATCCTGAGTAAGCGCTGTCGTTGCTGCGTCCGCGATGTCCCGTACGTCAATTCGTGACATGCCGACCAATCCGATGGGTTGGCAGTAAAGACCCCGGTCGAGCATGGTCGGCAAAATACCACCTATCGTTCTGAAGAAAGCTGTTCGGGCGTAGGATCGTGTAACCCATTCCCGAGGCTTTGATGGCATTCTCGATCGGCAGTTTCGTCCCGCCTCCGACCGGCATTGCAGGTGTTCGTTCGACGTGATGTGTGCTCATGTACACCACTTTGGTGACGTCAGCACGGCGGGCCAACTCGATTGCTGTCAGACCCTCTTGTGTCTCTGCTGGCCCAGCCGCAACAGAGAGGAATAGTCGGTCTACGCCGAAGAAATGGCGCCGGGTGGCGTATGGATCGAGCAGGTTCCCTTCGGCGAGTTCGACTTCTTTGGGTAGCTGACCTCGTGCGCGTTCGGAGTCTCGAGTCAAGACCCGGATTTCCTCCTCCCCGGAGCGAGCTAGCCTCTCGACGAGATTCGCGCCTACGGTACCTGTTCCACCGATCACCAGAACGGTCATGTTCGCAAACTCCCCAGAATAGATGCGTGTACGCCTGACTCGAAAGTTCTTTTCGGAACAGATCGGCTGTAGGGTGTTGGCTCGTCTTGAGTCATGTCCGCTACGCGAAAGGGCGGCTAGAGGCAATATGGCTCGGCGTACCCCTGTTTTCGATAGCGGCACCTGCGAAGTTATTCGTCTCCTAACTGCGGGACTCTGCTGCCGACGCACCACGTATCCCTGACGCGCCGGAAGCACTCGCGCTTCGCGGGTCGCCCGGTGCGTCCTTCGCGCGCCAACTCCTGCCATGGCGTCGTTGCAGGAGGACGCGATCAGCTCAGCGGAGGAGCCAGCCGCCGTCCATGTTGAGGTCTACCCCGTTCACGCCGCCGTTTTTCAGCAGGAACACGACCGCATCGACAACATCAACCATCGAGACCATCCGGCCCAGCGGCGTGCGCTCCACGACTGTCTGGACGGCCTCCTCGGACCAGCCGTTCACGACCACGGGGCTGTCGCCGATCACCCCGGGGTGCACGGCGTTGACCCGGACCGGAGCGACCTCCACAGCGAGCGCACGGGCCAGCGCCGAGACGCCGCCGTTGACACTGGAGACCGTGAGCGAACCAGGCCACGGCCGACGGGCGGCGAGCCCCCCGAACAGCACGATCGATGCCTTGGCGGTGAAGCGCGACTGCAGGGTGTGCACCACCGCGGGGTAGCCGACCAGCTTGAGGGTCGCGAGCCGCCGTGCGCGGGCGATGTCGTACTCGGCGATGGTGTTCCGGTCGCGCTCGAGCGCGGCCACCACCAGGTGGTCCACCGACGCGACCTCCGCGAAGGCAGCCTTGATGGTCTCCGGTTCGGCCAGGTCGACCCCCACCCCGGTGGTGTTGCCGCCGATCTCTGCGGCAACGGCCGCGGCGTTCACCGGGTCGCGGCCGGTCAGGACGACCCGGCCGCCCTCTGCCGCGAAGTGACGGGCGATCTCCTTGCCGATGCCTGACGTGCCGCCGACGATGATCGTCGAGTCCATGCTGGTGCCTCCGGGAACGGATCGTGGACCGGGGCCTGGCTGCAGTGCGGCCGGAGCCCGGCGTTCTGGGGTGCTGGTTTCGGATGCCGGCCGCCGGCCTCCGGGTCAGTGCATCAGGGTGACTGGCGTGGAGCCATCCGGGGTACCGGCGGCTGCGAACAGCCGGTCCCTCGACCGCTCGGCCTGGCGTCGAGCGTCGGCAAGGTCGACGTCGACGAGGGAACCGTGGCGCTTGCGGAACTCGCCGGCGACGAGCACGGAGTCCACGTTGCCCACGTCGCTGAACAGCACGGCGGCCGGCAGGTGGTTGATCAGGCCCAGTCCCGCGGTGTCCATCCGGAGCAGCAGCAAGTCGGCCTGCTTCCCAGGGGTCAGGGATCCGACCTTGTGGTCGAGACCGAGCGCTCGGGCGCCCTCGATGGTGCCGAACTCGATGGCGTCCCGAGCCGTGATCTGGAGGGGAGGCACGTCCTCCCCGCGATCCAGGAACTGCTGGTTGCGACGCCCCCGCTCGGCCTCGAGAGCGCCGCGCATCTCGCCGAAGAGGCTTCCACCGACGCCGCTGACCACGTCGATGGACAGTGAGGGGCGGATCCCCGCGGCGAGCAGGCGGCCGGTGGCCGGGTAGCCGTGCCCCATGGCCATCTCGGTCCGCGGCGAGACGGACACTGCCCCGCCGCTCTCGGCGATCATCGCCAGCTCCTCGTCCGAGGAGGTGCAGCAGTGGACGAAGATGAGGTCGTCGCCGAGCACTCCCCGCTCATGCAGCGCTGTGATCCCCCGGAGCTTGCCCAGCGTGCCCGCGCCCACGTGCATGGAGGCACGCACGCCCAGCTCGCGTGCCAGGGCGATGTCGTCCGCGGTGGTGTCCGCGGTGGCCATCTCCGGGCCACGCAGCGACAGTCCCAGGGTGACCAACTGGTCGGTGCTGGAGAAGTACGTCTTGGCCAGACGCCGCACGTCCACAGGGTGCGGAAGTGTGCTGGCGACATACCACGCCACCAGGTCGTCGTTCGGGGTCCCGTGACCGAACACGGCCCGGACGCCGCCTGACTGCAGTGCTTCGATTGCCGCGTCGGCGTGCTCGGGGGTGTTCATGATGTGAGACCAGTCGAAGACGGTGGTCACGCCGGCCTCGAGGGACTCGTAGCTGCCGAGGAGGTTGCCGGCGTACACGTCCTGCGGCGTGAACAGCGGGCCGAAGCCGCCGAGCATGCGCTGTAGGTACTCACCCAGTGTCCAGTCCACGGCTATCTGGCGCAGCGCCCCCTGCCACAGGTGCCGGTGGGTGTCGACGAGGCCGGGCATCACCACCAGGCCGGTCGCGTCGAAGACCTCGGCGTCATCAGCCTCGATCTCTGGTGCGACGGAGACGATGACGCCGTCCTCGATGAGGATGTCCCCGCGGTCCAGGTCTCCGACGTCGGGGTCGACCGAGAGGATCGTCCCGGATTTGATCAGCTTCCTGCTGGTGGCCACGGGCAACTCCAATGATGCTGGCGGACGGTCGGCCACTTCCCCCTACGCCGCCCAACAATTGAGCGGGCCCGGAGTGATTGGTGTGGCCTGGGTGCGATTGGCTCGGTGCCGCTCAGCGGCTGTGAGTGGAAGAACTGCGGTAGTCCGTGTACGTGTAGGGGTTGTCGAGGATGGATGTCTCGACGATGTCGGGGTTCATGCCCTTCAGCCACTGCTCCTCGCCCATGGAGGAACGCAGATGGTCGACGGTGTTCTCCGCTGCGCGGCGGGCTGCTGCGAGGTCTATGCCCACCAGACGGTGCTCGTGCTTGACCACGCGGCCGTTGACCAGCACGGTGTGGACATCTCCGCGCTGTGCCTGGAACACGACGTGTCCGTAGGGATTGAGCAGCGGGAACGAGACAGGTGAGTGCTCGTTCTTGATGAGGACGATGTCTGCCTTCTTGCCGACTTCGAGGCTGCCGAGTTCGTGATCACGGCCGAGGGCACGCGCGCCGCCCCGGGTGGCCCAGTCGACGACTTGGTCGGATCTCAGGGCGCTATGGGTGACGGTGTCGCCCTTGGCGTGCGCCTCCAGGTGCTCACGTGCACGGTCGGCGCCGAGTGTGGTGCGCATGGCGGAGAAGAGGTCGCCGCTCCACCACACGCTGGTGTCCATGGAGAGGGACACCGGAATGTTGTGGGCGCGCACTGCCCAGGTGGTCGGGTATCCCTGGCCGGCGTTCGACTCGCTCTCGGTGGAGACGGAGATGGAGCCGCCGGTGGCAGCGATGCGGTGGTAGGAGTCGACGGAGAGTGATGAGCCGTGGACGTACACGGTCTCAGGGGCCATGTAGCCGTGCTCATGCATGAGCCGGATGCCGTCGTCGCCGGTGGCGCCCCACACTCCGGCATGCGTGGTGACGGCCACGCCCAGGTCCCGGGCGACGTCGAATGCGGGCTTCTCGGGGAACTCCGGGTCTCCGGTGACATCGAACGCGATCTGGAAGCCGAGCATGTCTCCGCCGGTGATGCGACGCCGCACGAAGTCTCGGAACTCGGGGGCCGCCGTCCACTCGGCGGGCGGCTGCTGGATGTTGCCGTAAGCCAGGACGAACCGGCCCGGGACGGATTGAAGCGCATCGGCGGCGGCATCGGCGTGGTCAACGGTCTGCAGGCCGTGGGACCAGTCGACCACGGTCGTCACACCGGCGTCGATGGCTTCGACGGCGCCCAGCACGTTGCCCGCGTATACGTCTTCGGGGCGGAAGTGCTTGCCGTTCTCCAGGTAGTACCAGACGAAGTACTGCGTCAGCGTCCAGTCCGCTCCGTACCCGCGCATGGCGGTCTGCCACATGTGCCGGTGGGTATCGATCATGCCCGGCATCACGATGCCGTCCGTCGCGTCGATCACGGCCGTGCCGTGAGGAACGAGCAGATCGGTGCCAATGGCGGCGATCTTGTCGTCGATGACCAGGACGTCGGCGCGGCTGAGCACCTCGCGGCGGTCTGCCATCGTCAGCACAGTCCCGCCGCGCAGGACCACAGGCCGTCCGGCCTCGAACTCGGCTCGCTCGTTCATCGATGTACCCACTCCTCGTTGCACGCGGGACGACCGTCACGCCGCCGTTTCAGACACATGTCCGTATGACGATCACTCGCCCGTCCGCAACACTTTGCGGAGAGTGTGTTTCGGTGTCAATACGCATGCTCCGACTCGATGGAGTTGGCTTTTCGCTCATCTTGTCCATTGTGCGGTCACTACTGATCCGCTGACGCCGAGGAGCACTGCAGTGATCACTTCCACAGGATCCTCCGGCATTTGCTGATGATCTCTCTCCAGCGCTCTGACCAGCTATGACTCTCCGTCTCCCATAAGATGGAGCGCTGGAGGTGGGGCTCGGCGAAACGTTGGAAGGCTGTCCGCCTGGCGGACAATGCGGTAGGGTGCTGAGTTCATCCCGGGCATTTGTGAGGAGACGTCATGGCACGCCAAGGCACTGGACCGGACTTCATCGAGGCACTGGCACGCGGGCTGGAGGTGATCACGGCGTTCGAGGCGCACCGCCCTGCGATGTCCCTGTCCGAGGTGGCAGGCGTTACCGGCCTGGCCCGACCCACGGTGCGCCGCATTCTGCTGACCCTCCAAGAGCTCGGATACGTTCGTTCCGACGGGCCCGGCTTCGCGCTCACCCCGCGGGTGCTGGATCTGGGCGTGGCCTATGTGCGGTCCATGGGGCTGTGGGACGTGGCGCGCCCCCACATGGAAAGGCTGTCGGCCCGGACCAACGAGTCGTGCTCGATCGCCCAGCTCGACGGGTCGGACATCGTCTACGTCGCCAGGGTTGCGGTACCGAAGATCGTGGCACTGACGGTCCAGATCGGCACACGGTTCCCAGCTCTGCCGACGTCGCTGGGGAAAGTCATGCTGGCGGCGCTGGGTACCGAGGAAGTCGACAAGATCCTGGCCGAGCCCAGCCGTTCCGGCCTCACCCCGTTGTGGCAGCCCGACCGGGCCCAGCGGGACGCCGAGCTGCGGGAGGTCCGGGCGCGAGGGTGGGCCTTGACCGATGAGCAACTGGCGCGGGGCATCCGGTCGGTGGCGGCCCCCCTGCGCAACGGTTCGGGCCGGGTTATCGCCGCGCTCAACATCAACGCGCATGCCGCCGAGACCTCCGTGACCTGCCTGGTCGAGGAGCACCTGCCTCTTCTGTTGCACGCGGCGGGCGAGATCAGTGCGGACTTCGCACGGCTGGAGTCCGTCCCGTATGTCGCACCTGCGCGCACCGGCTGACGCTCTCGGTCCGCCGCCCTCACCACTTGACAGCCTTTTGGAAGCTGCCAGAATCGGTCCGGCGGACACTTGTCCGCTAGACGGATTCTGGAGGGGTTGAGGATGTCAGACGGCGCTGCAGCCGAGGATCCGGCGGGCGGCGGCCCACTGTCGGGTCTGCTGGTGGCCGACTTCTCGCGGATCCTGGCGGGGCCCTACGCCACGATGCTGCTGGCGGACATGGGGGCCGATGTCATCAAGGTCGAAGGGCCCAGGGGTGACGACACCCGCACCTGGGTGCCCCCGGTGCGGGACGAAGCGTCGACGTACTACCTCGGCGTCAACCGCGGGAAGCGCTCGGTCGTCCTGGACCTGCGCGATGAGGGCGATGTCGCCGCCGCACAGGAACTGGCCCGTCGTGCGGACGTGCTGATCGAGAACTTCAAGCCGGGTGGCATGGCGAAGTACGGTCTCGACTATGCGACGGTCAAGCGCTCGAACCCAGGCGTCGTGTACGCCTCCATCAGCGGGTTCGGCGCAGGGGCGGGTCGGCATGTGCCGGGCTACGACCTGATGGTTCAGGCGATCTCCGGGCTGATGAGCCTGACCGGAGCCCCGGACGGACCGCCCTACCGGGCGGGCATCTCCGTATTCGACGTGATGGCGGGCAACCACGCCACCATCGGCATCCTCGCGGCGCTGCGGCACCGCGATGGCACCGGCCAGGGGCAGCACGTCGAGGTGAACCTGCTTTCCTCCGCGCTGACCGGGCTGGTCAACCACAGCTCGGCCTATGTTGCCGGCGGGGTTGTGCCCTACCGCATGGGCAATGCGCACCCGAGCGTCTTCCCCTACGAGCCCCTGCCCACGGCAGACAACAACCTCATCGTCACAGCGGCCAACGACGGGCAGTTCCGCAAGCTGTGCGAGGTCCTCGGCATCCCCGAGATCGCCGATGATCCACGCTTCGCCCGCAACGCCGACCGCACCGAGCACCGCGAGGAGCTGCGCCCCCTGCTCGCCGCCCAGCTGACCAAGCGCGGCGCGCTCGAGTGGTTCGAGCTGCTGGTCGAGGCCGGAGTGCCGAGCGGTCCGATCAACACCATCGACGGCGGGTTCGCTATGGCCGAGCGTTTCGGGCTCGACCCCGTCGTCGAGGTCGGCGAAGGGGACCGTGCCGTGCCCACCACACGGAATCCGATCCGCTTCTCGCACACCCCCGTTCGCTACACGCTGCCGCCGCCGGCCCTGAACGAGCACGGCACCGACATACGCAAGTGGCTGGAAGAGTCACAGGAGGTCTCCCATGAGCGGTGAACCGGAGAAGATAGCCAGGCCCCTGTACCCCACGGGGCTGGGCGCCTCGTCACAAGATTCCATCACGTTGCTGGGGCACAGCCTCCCTGACGACATCATGGGCGAGGTCGGCTTCGGCGAACTCGCCTTCTGGCTGGCAACGCAGCGACGGCCCAGTGCCGGAGAGATCCGGGTCTTCGAGGCCGTCCTGGCGGCACTCGCCGATCACGGGTTCACGCCCACCGCGATCGTGACCCGGCTGACCTACCTGTCCGCCCCGGACTCGGTGCAAGGAGCCCTCGCGGCCGGACTGCTCGGCGGCGGTTCCCGCTTCCTGGGCGTCACTGAGGACAGCGGCCGCTTCCTGCACCATGTCCTGGAGTCGGTCGAGGGGAAGCCGCCGACCGACGAGGCTGGCTGGGACGCACTCGCCCTGGCTACCGTGCGGGACCGCCGGGCATCCGGTCGATTCATCCCCGGACTCGGTCATCACGTGCACAAGAAGGGCGATCCCCGGACCCCGCGACTGCTCCAGATCGCCGCCGAGGAGGACCTGTTCGGTCCTCACCTGTCGCTGTTCGCCGCGATCGGCCGCGTCCACCAGCAGGTCCTGGGCAAGACACTGCCCCTCAACGGGGCCGGCGTCTGCGGGGCCGCGCTTGCAGACCTGGGACTGCCTCTGGAACTGTTGCGCGGCTTCGCCCTGCTCGCCCGCACCGCCGGGCTCATCGGACAGCTCGCCGAGGAGCTGCGCCACCCTGTCGCCAACGACATTTTCCTGTCGGTGGACCTCAACAACCAGATCGTCGAACCCGACCCGTACACGCCCGCCGTCGAAACCAACGGAGGTTCGCATGGCTGAACTGGTCGCGGTGATCGCGTCCACCCATCACCCCTTCTACTACCGCGCCAGCAACGCCACGGGCGAGGACCGCCCGCCGTTCGCGGACGAATGGGTACGCAAGGTGGAGGCGTTCAGGAAGACACTGACAAAGGCGCGCCCCGACGTGCTGGTCATGGTGGGATCCGACCACTTCCATCAGCTGTGGCTGGACAACATGCCGCAGTTCCTCGTCGGCAAGGCGCCCTTCTACGACGCCAACTTCTACAACGAAGAGCGTGAGTTCGGTCTGCCCAAGATGCTGCTCACCGGGCAGGAAGACCTCTCCGCCCATGTACTGCGCGGAGGCCTGGACGCCGGATTCGATCTGGCGTTCTCCAACGAGCTGCGGATCGATCACTCGATCACCTGCCCGATCATCACCCTGCGACCGCAGAATGATCTGCCGATCGTACCGATCTACACCAATATCTTCGCCCCGCCCCTGCCTCAGCCCAAACGCTTCGTGCAGCTGGGGCGGGCCATCCGGGAGCTCATCGAGTCCTGGCCCGCCAACCAGCGGGTCGCGGTCATCGGCACCGGGCACCTGTCGTTGGAACTCGGCGGGCCCCGCCAGTTCGGGCCCACTGGCCCTGACCCGGAGTTCGACCGGAAAGCCGTCGAGTGGATCTCCTCCGGAGACATCGAAGGCTGCCTGGCCGAGGTCACCCTGGACAGCCTCCACCTGCCTGGCAACGCCACCCACGGCTTCATGGACTTCATGCTGATGATGGGCGTTGCGGGCGAGGGCCACAAGGCCGACTACGTCGACACCTTCGACCTGTTCCACACCATGGAGGCGTACTTCACCTGGTACCCGAACGGAGCCCGGTCGTGAGCAAGTACCTGCTGAACAAGTTCCTGTTCACCGTGGACCGGGACCCGGAACTGATCGAGCGTTACCGCGACAATCCCCGGGAGACCGTCGCCCACTGGGAGGTAACGTACGCCAACCGCATCCTCAACTGCATCGATGCCGAGTACTCCACCTGGCTCACGTTCGACGAGGTCGAACGTGAGGCGCTGGCCACGCACGACTATCCGACCCTGTTCGAGCTCGGCGCGCACCCGTTCCTCACACTCACTCTGTTCATCGGCATGTTCGAGCGTGACTACGAGCCCATGGGATTCCAGACCGAGTACGCCCGGCGGCTGGCCCACATGACCATGCCCTATCCCGACATCGCCACCTAAGCCTTGATCCACGGGTCAATAGCCGGTCCAGAGCCTGAACATGAGGGAGCGGATGCTCTTTGAACTCGGATGATGGGACTTCCCACGATGCCAAGTCCACAGATCGAGAGAACATCCGTTCGGCGGTCTCCGCCGTGTTCGACGATTCGAATCTGGTGGCGGACACGAGGTCCAGGTGATGTGCCCTGCCGCGTGGGCGGCTGCTGGAACTGGCCGCTGCGGCGATACGCGTCGACCGGGCGGACAACTGCGGCGGGGCAAACCCGGCGGCGAAAGTGATGTCGCTAATGGCGGCAGTGTGCGCCGTGGCGGACAGCATCGACGACACCAGCCGGCTGCGGCACGTTGCCATGCCGACCTGCTTCACCGGTATCCGCGCCCAGTCCACACTGGGCACCTTCCTGCGCTCCTTCACCCACGGCCATGCCCTGCAACTACACGCTGCGTCGGTCAGTGCGGCCTCAAGGCGGGCCAGTCGCCGCAGGAATTGCTCCATATCGACCGGCCCGCCACCGCGCATGCTCTGCCAGGAGTACGCGTACCGGTTTGCCCAGTCCTGGAGGTGGCTCTCCGCACCGGCCCCCGTGGCGCTGATCGCGCCACGGCGCGAGGCTCATCGGCCGCAGCCGGTGGTGCCGGGCGGTGGAAGGCCCGCGGTAGACCCAGATCTCCGCGCCGCTGCCGCCGGAGTCCACGACCACCGATCCGCCTCCCGGGTTCGACGAAGTGCCGTGCCTGTCCTGCGTCGTCATCATGGTCATCCAGGCCCCGTCCGGCCGTCAGGAGCGCCGGGCGGGAAGGGGAAGGTGCTGACTATGGAGTTGTTCCCGCCGCTTCCGCTCGCCGAGTGGCGTGACACCAAGGAAACGCTGCACCGATTCGCGCAGGTCGTCGGGAAGATCCGCCTCTCCGCGAGCGCCCGGCGCAATCACTGGTGGAACGTTCCGTTCCACCTCACCGGACGCGGCATCACCACCCGTCCGATGGGACAGGTCGACGGCAACCCGATCTTCACCGTCGACTTCGACTTCGTCGGGCATCAGCTGGTCGTCGCGACCCTGGACGGCCGGGCGATGTCCACCCCGCTCGTCGGCCAGTCGGTGGCGTCCTTCCACGACACGCTCCTGGACTCGCTGGCCGCGCTGGGCGTCCGGGTGCGGCTCGACATCCCCAGGCCGTTCGACCTGCCCGACGCCGCCCGGCCGTTCGCCGAGGACACCGAGCACGCGACCTATGATCCCCGGCACGCCAACCGCTACTGGCAGGTCCTCAGCCAGGTGGCGTCGGTGCTGGAGGAGTTCGCGGCGGGCTTCTCGGGGAAGGCCAGCCCGGTGCACCACTTCTGGCACACCTTCGACATCGCCCACAGCCGGTTCTCCGAGCGGCGCGTCGACCAGCCGCCGCAGGTCGACCCGGTGACCCGGGAGGCGTACTCCCGGGAGGTGATCAGCTTCGGTTTCTGGTTCGGGGACGACACCTTCGCCGAGCCCGCGTTCTACTCCTACACCGCTCCGGAGCCCGCGCATCTGGCCGAGGAGCCGCTCGTGCCCACGGCGGCACGCTGGGCCGCGCGGGACGGCAGCCACTTGGCCGTGCTGCGGTACGACGATGCCCGTGCCCGAAGCGATGCCCGTGCCGCCGTCCTCGCCTTCTACGAAAGCGCGTACCGGGCCGGCGCCGGGCGCGCCGGATGGGACATCGAACGGCTTGCCTGCCCCGGCGGGGTGACGGACCCGCAGCCGGCAGCCCGGCAAGGCTGAACCCACCTCCGGCCGAAGGCCAGGAGCTCAGTGCAGCTGCTGCTCCCAGTCCGCGGGGACCTTGCCCCGGGGGCCCGGCGTCGGCTGGTCGGAGGGGTGGGCGACGGGCGGGCGCAACTGCGGCCCGTCGTAGTACTGGTCGGTCTCGATGTTCCAGAACCAGCTCTCGCCCGGCTCGAAGCTGGTGAGGAACGGGTGCCCCGCCTCGCGGGCGTGCGTGGTGCTGTGTTGCGACGGTGAGGAGTCGCAGCATCCGATGTGTCCGCACGCGGCACAGCGGCGCAGATGAAACCACCAGCCTGGTCCGTCGCCCGCCAGGCAGTCCATGCAGCCCGCTCCGCTGGGAGCCGACGTCGGGTCGATGCCCGGGATCCTGTCAGGTGCCATACGGCATGCCTCCCTGATGAGGCGTGGGCAGCTGACCTCGCGGTTTGGTGTGCTGAGGCCGTCCGCCTGCTTCCCTGCATCGTAACCGGCCGGGTCATACGGGCCCGCTGCCCGCAGCACGTCCGGGCGCCTGGGCGACGCCCCGGTCAGACGTCGGTGCGGGCCAGGACGCCTTCGAGCAGGCCGGTGGCCTGGCCCACCTCGATGAGGTAGCCGTCGGGATCGCGCATATAGCAGCGCAACTCGGCACGACGGTCGATGGGCGGGGTGAGGAACTCGGCCCCTTTGGCGGTGGCCGTGGCGTAGAAGTCATGAATGTCGGCCACCCGGACATTCAGGAAGCTGGAGACGGTGTGGGGGTCGTCCGGGGTGCGCAGCACGACGTCGGGCTTGTCGTCGGTGGGCCCGCCGCCAGGGTTCATGATGATCCAGCTGTTGGCGACCTTGAGGATGCAGGGATTCTCATCCAGAACCACCGTTCCCCCCAGCACGTCGGCGTAGAACGCCCGCGAGCGCGGAACATCGCTGACAGTGAGGAAGTGCGTGAGCATCAGGCCCTCGGCCGGCGCGGGAAGATCGTCCCGGTTCATGCGCCGCTCCAGCCCCGGAGCGGTCGTGCGGCGGCGCGTGCGAGGGAATGGAGCCGCGCGCGGCATCCGCTCGTCGCGCGCGGACTTTCCGGCGATGCGTAGTCGGGCATACACCGAGCGTAGAGGTGGGTCGCCGGCGCGGCATCCGGGCCCCGGCCATGATCCACCGGACAGGCCCTCGCTGAGCCGCTGGGGACGCCGATTTACTCGTGCCGCCCCCAGCGGGTGCGCTCAGCCGCAGTTCAGGAACGTGCCGATTTCCTGGTGCAGCTGGAGCGGAAGGCGGGTATTCCACCGTTCTGCCGCTTCGCCGGCCAGATCTCGGGTCCACTGCCAGCTGTGCTGTGCCGCAATGCGCACCGCCTGCTGACGTGCGGTTGAGGTGGTAGGCATAGCGATCGAGGTCTGATGTGGGCAGGTCGGTCTCGAGTGCCCGGCTGGGAGTGAGCCAGTGCGTGGTGGAGCCGCGCAGCAGTCGGCACAGCTGGAGTTGCTGCGGGCCGACGATTCGCCGCCCGAGTCCGGCATCGAGCCGCGCACATCCGCCCAGTACACGGAGTCATAATTTCGGTTATCGACGCCCTCGCCCAAAACTTTCACGAAACGCCGCAGAACCGAAGAGACGGAGCCCGCCAACGGGATCCTCGCCCGGCTCCGCGACCGCGCCCAGAAGTAACGCGCCGTCCGCTGCACGTACGACCGCAGGCCCACCGCCGGCACACGCAAGGCCGGGCCCGCGCGGTCTGCCGCGCGGCGGGCCGCCGGATATCCGGCGTAGGAAACGGCTGTTCCCCCGCTGATCGGGATGGCAGGCTCTGCCTTGTCCGCGTACTGGTTCATCTGCAGAACGAGGTACAAGATCACGTACACAGCGCCGACGGCGGCATGCCCCGGTCGACGGCTCTCTGTTCGGTTCTAGGGTCTGTTGCGAAAGTCGATCAAGGTCGTGGATGATCAAGTTCTGTGGGGCGTGGAGATCTGACGAGCGGCCAATGGGCTCGGCTTGAGCCGTTGTTGCCGGTGGGCAAGAAGTCGGGCCGGCCGCCGACGTGGACGCGGCGGCAGTTGATCGACGGCATACGGTGGCGGACCAGGGCAAGGCGCGCCGTGGCGGGACATTCCGGAACGGTACGGGCCGTGGGGCCGGGCCTACGACCTGTTCCGGGGTTGGCAGCGCGACGGCACCTGGAAGCGGATCTTCGAGCAGTTGCAGGCCGAGGCCGACGCCAAGGGCCTCATCACGTGGGACGTCAGTGTGGACTCCACCATCGCCCGGGCCCATCAGCACGCCGCGGGGGCACGTAAAAAGGGGCGCTGCAGAAGGAGCCTCCCGGCGGCGTCGACACCGAGCCGGACGACCACGGCCTCGGACGCTCACGCGGAGGGCTGACCACCAAGCTGCACCTGGCGGTCGAGCAGGGGCAGAAACCGCTCTCGCTGATCGTCACCGCAAGGCACTGGCACGACAGCCCGCAGTTCCAGCCGGTCCTGGAGGCCATCCGGGTGCCCCGCACCGGCCCGGGCCGACCGCGCACCCGGCCGGACAAGGTCCGGGCCGATAAGGCCTACGGCTCCCGCGCGAACCGTGCCTACCTGCGCAGACGCGGCATCCGCTGCACCATCCCGGAGAAGGCCGACCAGGTCCGCAACCGTAAGAAACGCGGCAGTCGAGGGGGCCGACCCCCGAAGTTCGACAAGATCGACTACCGCGATCGGCACGCCGTGGAGTGCGGCATCAACCGGCTGAAAAGGCACCGGGCCGTCGCGACTCGCTACGACAAGCTGGCCGTCTGCTACGAAGCCACCGTGCTGGTCGCCGCCATCAACGAGTGGCTATGACCAGGACTTTCGCAACAGACCCTAGCGCGTCGTCTGCCCGATGCGCTCGACCCAGTACAGCTGCTCGTGTCCGCGGCCGTCGAGCGTGTCCGCGATCTGCTGCGCCTCGTCCCTGGTGGCGTACCTGCCAACGCGATAGCGGTTGCCGTTGTTGTCCTGTCGTATGACGAGCCAGGGAAGCACAGCGCCACTGTCATTCATCGCGCCCCTCCCTCGGCCGGCCTGCAGGTCTGTAACGATCGCCAGGAAACCGCACTACGCATATGCCGGAGCCTACGCCTGACCTTTACTCAGCGGATACGGGTTTACACAAAGAGACAGGAAAGAGGGACGCACCCGTCTGGATGCGCCCCTCGTGGCTGGTTCCGGCCGCTCCTACACGCCGGGCGACGGCACCTCCGGTACGACCGCCGGCCCGGCGTTCGCCACAGCCTTCGGCATCGTCGGCACCGGCATCAGCACCGGACCCGCCGCCAGGTCCTTTCGGCAGATGTCCCCGCACTCGGAGTCGAGCGAGCAGCACAGCGAGCAGATCGGGCCCGACTGGACCGGGCAGTCCGCGATGTCCGGGAGCTCGTACGCCGTCTCGCAGACCGCGCACTCATGGGTCGCGGTAATGTCCTCGATCTCGACGTCCGGGCCTCCCCCAGAGCCTGCGGCCTGGGGGTACCCCCATACAGGGTTCGGCCTGGCCAGGTAGTACTTGCCCTTCGTCGCCCAGGCGATCAACGGGCACAGCACCAGAGCCAGTCCGGCCGCGATGAAGGTCGAGAAGGCTTCCGCGTACCGGCCGAAGAGGCCGAAGAAGGCGAGGATCGAGACCGTGGACGCGATCACCATCGCACCGAAGCCGGCGGGGTTCACGGCGTACAGATAGGCCCGCTTGAACTCGATGTACTTGGGACTGAGCCCAATCCGCTTGTTGATGACCAGATCGGCGGCGACCGCCGCGATCCAGGCGATGCCCACGTTCGAGTAGAAGCCCAGCAGCTTGCCCAGGACCGCGAACATGTTCATCTCCATCAGCGTCAGCGCGATGGCGAGGTTGAGGAAGATGTACCAGACCCGGCCCGGGTGCTTGTGGGTGATGCGGGAGAAGAAGTTCGACCAGGACAGCGAACCGCTGTAGGCGTTGGTCACATTGATTTTGATCTGCGAGACGATCACGAACAGCGCGGCGGCGGGCAGGGCGACCGAGCCGAGCCAGGGCTTGAGCGCCTCGATCTGCGGGGCGATCGGCTCCAGGGCGTGTGTCTTGCCGACGGCCTCCAGCGCGACGAAGGCGAGGAACGCGCCGCCGAGTTGCTTGGCCGCGCCGATGATGACCCAGCCCGGTCCCGCGGCGAGCACGGCGAGGTTCCAGCGGCGCTTGTTCGCCTCCGTCTTGGCAGGCATGAAGCGCAGATAGTCGGCCTGTTCGCCGATCTGGGCAATGAGGGAGAGCGCGATACCCGTGCCCAGACCGAAGCCGATCCACGAGAAGCCCGCGCCTGCCCCTTCCGTACCGCCGAAGGAACCGAACGCGCCCCAGGCATCAGGGGCTTCGAAGGCAAGCACCACGAAGGGCAGCACCATGCCGATAATCCAGACCGGCTGCGTCCAAGCCTGCACCTTCGCCAGCGCGCCCATCCCCTTGAAGACGATCGGGATGACGATCAGCGTGGTGATCAGATAGCCGATCTCGACGGGCAGTCCGACGGCCTGGTGCATGGCCTGCGCCATGATCGAGCCTTCGAGCGCGAAGAAGATGAAGGTGAACGAGGCGTAGATGAGGGAAGTGAGCGTCGAGCCGAAGTAGCCGAAGCCGGCGCCGCGGGTGACCAAATCCATGTCCAGGCCGTACTTGGCGCAGGCCCGGGCGATCGGTATCCCCGTGAGAAAAATGATCACCGCGGCGGTGAGGATCGAGGCGAGCCCGCTGCTGAAGCCGTAGGTGAAGACGATCGACGCACCGATGGCGAAGTCCGCGAGATAGGCGATGCCGCCGAGCGCGGTGCCCGCGACCATCGAGGGCGACCAGCGCCGGAATGAGTGCGGCGCATAGCGCAGCGAGTAGTCCTCTCGGCTCTCGTCCGCCGCGAGCTTTGCGTAGCTTCGCTTGGGTGGTGGCGACTGCCGCTCTTCGTCCGGGGCATTGGCCGGCGTCGTGGTGACAGATGTGGCGATTTCCGTCATCGAGTGACTTCCCGTTCATCGATCCGTGTGCGGGGGCGGCACGTACGGACGGGAAGGTAGGAGCCGGACATGACAGCGCGTCGCAGCGGGTGGTTGCCCGGGCGTTACAGGACACGAGAGGGCGTTAACTCGTGATCACGGAGCCCGAACGCCCTGTTCGCGTACCGGTCACTTCACCGGCAGGTGGTATGCGATCCGGTAGCGGTCCGCCGGGACCACGACGTCCGCCGTCTCGACCGGGCGCCCCGATGCGTAGTAGGTCCGCTCAACGACCATCACCACATGGCCCGGTACGCCGCCGAGTGCCAAAAGCTCCTCCGCAAGCCCCGGCCTGGCGCCGACCTCCTCCGCGACATTGTCCACAACGACGTCGATGGCCGCCATCCGCTCGACGACACCGCAGCCGCCGAGCGGGCCCTCCTCCGGCAGCATCACGGGGGTGCGCCCGGTGACTTCGATCGGCTCCCAGGATGTGGAGAGCATCATCGTCTCGCCCGCGTCGCGGAACACATAGCGCGTACGCATCACCCGGTCGCCGAGCTGGATGCCGAGCCGGGCCGCGATTTCCGGGCTCGCCCCCTCCTGCTCGCTGCTCGACTCCCAGGTGCCCCGGGCCCCCTCCTCGGCCTGCTCCTGACGAAAGGGATTGGCGCCCGCCGGCGGCCGGTAGCCGGAGCGGGCGATCCGGCGCGGGACCGGCCGCTCGCGGACATACGTGCCCGAGCCCGAGCGGCCCTCGACAAGGCCCTCCGCCATCAGTACCTTGCGGGCCTCCAGGGCGACGGTGTCCGAGACTCCGTACTCCTCGCGAATGCGTGCCTGCGAGGGAAGACGGGTGTGCGGCGGCAGCGAGCCGTTGACGATCTGCTGTCGGAGATCGCTCGCAACGCGCAGATAGGCGGGCTGCTCACCGAATGTCACTGGCCACTCCCAACAGATTGACAGACAGCAACAGACTGGCAACCGTGGGTTGTTGACCGCAAGCGTGGGCCAGGGTTTCACTCGAAGTGATGACTTGTGTTTAAGCAGGCACTTACCGCAGGTACGGCCACCAATCCAGGCCCGCCCATTGACCCGTAATGGTCCAGACCAATACGTTGCTGGCCATGCGTCGAAACTGCCGAAGATCCCTTGCCAGGGCGGCCGTTGCCGCCTGCTCCCTCTCCCTCCTCGCCACCCTCGCACCCGCCGCCACCGCCACTCCCGGACACGACAAGTACACAAAGCCCTCGTACAAGCGCGTCGGATACTTCACCCAGTGGGGCGTCTACGGCCGGGACTTCCAGGTCAAGGACATGGACACCAGCGGCCAGGCGGCCAAGCTCACCCATATCAACTACGCCTTCGGGAACGTGAGTTCCGACGGCAAGTGCTTCACCGGCAGCGTCCCCGGCGAGGCGGACGCCTGGGCCGACTACGCCCGCCCGCTGGACGCCGCCGACTCGGTGGACGGTGTGGCCGACACAGTCGAGCAGCCGCTCGCGGGCAACTTCAACCAGCTGCGCGAGCTCAAGGCCAAACACCCCGGCCTCAAGGTACTGATCTCCCTGGGCGGCTGGAGCTGGTCCACCCACTTCTCCGACGCGGCCCGCACCCCCGAGTCCCGCAAGGCGTTCGTCTCCTCCTGCATCGACCTCTACATCAAGGGCAATCTGCCCGTCGACGGAGCCCGCGGCGGCGCGGGCGCGGCGGCCGGGCTCTTCGACGGCGTCGACCTCGACTGGGAGTGGCCGGGCTCGGCGGGCGACTCGGACACGGTGTACCGGCCCGAGGACAAGCAGAACTTCACCGCGCTGGTACGGGAGTTCAGGACGCAGCTCAACGCGCTCGGGAAGAAGGGGCGCAAGCACTACGAGCTGACCGCCTTCGTCCCGACCGCCCCCGCCAAGATCGACGCGGGCTTCGAGGTCCGCAAGATCATGCGCGACCTCGACTTCGTCAACCTCCAGGGTTACGACTTCCATGTCTCGGGCGAGAAGACCACCGCCCAGCAGTCCGCGCTGTACGCACGCGGCGACTTCAGCGTCGACCAGACCGTCCGCGACTGGCAGCGCCGCGGCGCGCCCGCCCGCAAGCTGGTGATGGGTATGCCCTTCTACGGACAGGGCTGGACGGGCGTGACCGGCGGCGGCGACGGCCTTGGCCGGCCGGCGACAGCGCCGGCGCCCGCGACCTGGGCGGCCGGTTACGAGGACTACGAGGCCCTCAAGAAGCTGGCGGACTCGGGGACGTACACACTCCACCGGGACCAGCGCGGCGGCCACGCCTGGCTCTTCGACGGCACCACCCTGTGGACGTACGACGATCCGCAGGTGCTGCGCGCCAAGACCTCGTACATCCGTGAACGGGGTCTCGGCGGCGCGATGTTCTGGTCCCTGGACGGGGACACCGCGGACGGCGAGTTGATGACCGCCGTCGACCGCGGGCTTTCGCGCCGCTAGGTTCTGTCCGGGCGATCTTCGAGGATCAGCCCGCGGCGTCAGATGCATGGGGTCTCCCCAGGCCCGAAGGGCCTGGGGAGAGGCATCGCCATGGGGGGGGGGGCCCCCCCGACGAAGTGTGGG